>JABIST010000105.1 GCA_018700215.1 Dehalococcoidia bacterium
CGATCACGGGCCGCAGGTTCATCGGAATCAGTACCGCGGACATGCCAGCACTGCGGAGCGCCGTTGCGTGCCAGAACGAAATCTCATCCGTCACCGTCTTCAGCAGGATCTGCGCCAACGAGATAATCACCATCGCGATCACCAGGTAGCCGAGGGCGCTCGAGAGGTGGATGCGCCCGCCTGCGGAGAGCTTCACCGCCGCCAGCAGCGCCCCGCCAATCGCCAGCGCCGTTGCCAGCGACTCAAGGCCAGACAGGCTCTCACCCAGCAGCACGACGGCGAAGAGTACGACCAACAGCGGGTACGACTGAAAGATCGGCGCGATGCGTGAGACCTCCTCGCGGCTGAGCGTCCAGAGGATCAGCGGCGCACCCACACCCCACAGCAGGCCGACAGCCAAACCCTTCGCATAGACCGCGGCCTCAATCGAATCCGGAAACGGATTCAGCACGGCGATCACCACCGCCATCGCCAGGACCTGGAAGCCGATGAACAGCAAGAAGCCTCGGACGCGCAGTCCCATGCCGCTCATGATCACCTTGTCGGTGATGCTGACCACGGCGAAGCCAAGGGAACTGAGCAGCGCGGCGATAATCCAGTCGATGGGACTCGCTCCAATGGTGAGCACGAATGAGCGCGGTTGCCGGTGCAACAGCGTAGTACAGAGACGCGGTTGAAGCGTGCCATCCCACGGCGACCTCAGGTTGAGAGCACACGTAGTCATCGGAGGTGGTACAACAATTCCCGCAAGACAAGCTGCGGTTCGTTCACGGTGTCAGTGCACCGTCCCACAGGTTCGAACCAGGACGCATTCGACCACCGATGCTCTCGGCAACGGCGATCGAACGCGAACTGAAGGCATAACGCGTGGCGGAGTCTCCCAGGCGTTCATCAATGAACGCCCACTCGCTGGCCTGGATTCCACGAGCCTTGCTCGTGATCGGGCTGCTCTATCTCTTCCTCGTCGGCGTCTCTTCACTCGAAGCGGGGATCAAGGCGCTCGGCGCCGACTTCCAAGAAGGGCTGCTCGCACGGGTCGATCACCCGGTCGCCGGGCTGTTCGCCGGCATCCTGGCAACCGTGCTCGTGCAGTCCTCGTCCGTCTCCACCGCGACGATCGTCGGACTCGTCGGCGCCGGCACACTCACCGTGGACGCAGCGGTCCCCATGATCATGGGCGCCAACATCGGAACCACCGTCACCAGCACGCTCGCCTCCCTCGGCCACGTCCGGCGCGGCGACGAATTCCGACGCGCCTTCGCCGCGGCCACGGTGCACGACATCTTCAACGTCCTCGCCGTGATTGTGTTCCTCCCAATCCAGCTCTCCACCGAATTCCTCTCAAGAGGCGCCGAGGAGATCGCCGAACTGATCGGCGGAAGTGGCGTCCAGGGCGGGAAACCGAACAGCCCGATCAAGCAGATCGTGAAAGAGCCTGTCTCTTGGGCGAAAGACGCGTTCGGGGCGCTGACCGACTCGGAGCAACTGGTCGGAGTCCTGCTGATCGCCTTCGGCCTGGTGCTAATCTTCGCTGCGCTGGCCTTCATCACCAAGAGCATGCGACTACTGATCGCCGAACGGATCGAGCGAGCAATGAACTCGCTGATCTCCCGAGGCGGCGGCGTCCCGGGACTGATCGCCGGGCTGGTGATGACCGTGGCAGTGCAGTCATCGAGCATCACCACATCAATCCTCGTGCCCATGGTCGGCGCCGGCGTGCTCACGCTGCGCAACGCATTTCCCGTCACACTGGGCGCGAACCTCGGCACCACCGTCACCGCGCTGCTGGCATCGATGGCCGTCGATCTGCGCGCCGGACTGGTGGTTGCGCTGACCCATACACTATTCAACCTGTGCGGAATCTTGCTCGTGTATCCGGTCCCGGCGATTCGCAACATCCCGATTCGGCTGGCAGAGGCGTTGGCAGAACGAGCAGCGAAGAATTACCTACTGGTTGGCGGTTATGTCGTGGGGGTCTTCCTGTTGCTCCCGATGATCGGCATAGTATTGTTCGGCTGATGCAACCGACATCGGCCCTGAGGAGTTGAACTGTGGTCTTTAGTCTCTTTCGACGCGGCGACGCCGATGGCCTCGAAGCGGCCGAAGGCAAGCTCGTCCAAATGCTGGCCGACGACCGGCACAGCTTCGACGTGGCCACCTCCGCCCTCCTCACCGGCGCTGATACCGCGATTATTGGCCCGGATCTTCGCGAATCCGATGCTCGAGTGAACCAGGCCGAGCGCGAACTGCGACAGGCGCTCGTCGTCCACGCCAGCGTCCACGGCACCTCTCGAGTTGCCGCGATCCTCGTCTACATGAGCGTGGTCAAAGACGTGGAACGCATCGGCGACTACGCCAAGAACATCTACGATGTGGCAGCGCAGGGAG
>JABIST010000252.1 GCA_018700215.1 Dehalococcoidia bacterium
AGGCAGGGCGGTGCGAGCTGCAGCTGGCGGAAATGGCCGGGCTCCGAGGGGACGGGGACGAGGCGCTCCGGCTTACTGACTCTGGACTGTCGCGGCTGCGGCAGGGCGGCGGTGTGCTGGAGATCGAACGTGCGGAGCAGGCACTGGCGAAGCTCCGCGGGGTGAGCGTGATGGGCACGCGCCCGGACGATCTCTCGGAGCGAGAGATCGAGGTGCTGCAACATATGGCGGCAGGGGAGTCCAACCCGCAGATTTCTGAGGCGTTGTTCATCGCACCGGCGACGGTGGCGAGCCATGTACGGAGCATCCTGGCGAAGACGGGGACATCGAACCGGGTGCAGGCGAGTTCGTGGGCGCTTCGGCACCGCCTGCTCGCGGAAGACGCCGAGAACTAGGGCGTGACAAGCAACCAGGGGAGGCGGGACTGAGTCCCGTCTCCCCTGGTTGAAAGGGTGGTTGGTGCGAGAACGGTTAGCGGACCTGTAGGCGCCCAGCCGACATCGCGTCTTCCTCGCTCGACTGCCAGGGGTTCAGGCCGCCGCCGACGCGGTGGCCGAGGACCTGGTCGGAAGTAACGGCACTCAGCTCGGGCGTGAGCGGGGTGCTGGTGGTGGACACTGACTTCCAGGTGTTGAGGCCAGCGCCGATGCGGTGGCTGGAGACCTGGTCGGAGGTACCAGCGCTCAGTTCGGGCGTGAGCGGGGCGCTGGTGCTTGGCACGGACGTCACGCTGCCGATGCCGTTGGCGGAGCGATAGTCCAGCTCGGCGACGTACGTCTGCTCATCGCTGATAACTGACGTGCCGAGCGTGCTGCTCCATGCCGGGATAGTCGTCTCGAAGACTCCGCCGCCCTGGAAGAGCGCTTCGTCCATCGCCGCTGCCTGCTCCAAAGTGGGGCCGGTGCGGAGGCTACTCGCGACCGAGCCCACAACGACGCGCTCCGTGAAGAGGGTCTGTTCCTGGGTCTGGATGCGAACTGCGTCATAGGTCTTGCCACCTGCGATGCGTGCGGCTGACAAGACGTCAAACTCCGGGCTGCGAACGACGATTCCGGCGTTCGAGACGAGGACCCGCGGGGCGGCCCATTCCTGGCTGATCGATGTCTGCGTGGGCCGGACGGCCTCGATGTTGTTCTGAGACTGCAGCGTCAGCGCCCCGAAGGTTGCTGATGCGGTGAGGACGACGCCGGCGGCCATTGCGCCGACGAGCTTCAGACCGCGGTGGTTCGTGCCAAACGTCTTTCGTTGCTGTGCAAGGGTCATCTGTCTCTCCTGTGGCGGGGCCCCGGTTGAGGGGCGGTTGCTTGATGAGTCGAAATTACGGTCCCGGGGAGGCTCTGCCATCGACGAGTCGGATGGTTCTTCGCGGAATCTTCCAGTAGTCCGATCGGATGATCGGCATCGCGGCAGAGGGCGCCGCATTGCGGCTGGTGAGGAGGGACCGGGAGGCGGTGTGTGCCATGATCGGCAGGTTTTATGGGATCTCGCGACTGATTCAGGATGGAATGGTGCAGCGATGGCGTCAGATGGAACGTGGCGGCGAACGGACTACCGAGGCCGTGCTGCCGTTAGCGATGTCCGATCAGGTCCAGGAGTTCGGCAAGAGAAGCGATGGTGAAATTGGGGTGTTCGTCGGGTGTCGCGGGGAGCGGAGAGACGCGATCGGGGTGGGTGATGAGGACGGAGGTGATGCCGGCGGCGTTGGCGGCAGCGATGTCTCGTCGGGGCTCGTCGCCGACCATCAGGGCGCGTTCGGGTGGGACATCCAGGGCTTTGAGGGCGACGTGGACGATGGCGGGGTGGGGTTTGAGCCAGCCGACATCCCCGGCAGTGAGTACTTCGTCGAAGTGGTGGGCGAGGTTGTGGTAGCGAAGTTCCTGGGTGATTTTCTGGGCGGTGTGGGAGCGGTTGGTGGCTGTGGCGAGTCGGGCGCCGGTTGAGCGGAGCGCCTCGATGGCTTCGAGCGTGCCGTCGAAGAGGCGGGGGCGGAGAATCTCGATCTCGAAGGAAAGGGTGTCGCGGAGTTGCTCAGCTTGTTCGCGGGTAGCAGTCACGCCGTGGGCGGCGAGGGTTCGCGCGACATCGTCCACACGGTTTGGGTGGCGATGCTGGTGGAGTTCGTCGGCGGCCTGATCCGAGGCGCGGAAGCCAGCGATGATTGCGAGGTCGAGCGCATCGTAGGGGATCGTCGAGTGTTGGCCCCAGCCGGTGATGACGCGCTCGAGGCGAGGAGCGATGAAGGCGGCGATCTCCTCGGGAGGTGGGGCGTCGTCGAAGTGCCAGAGGGTGCCGTCGAGATCGAAGAGGACGGCGTCGTAGCGGGGAGGCATCGGGGGCGCCTCGTTACTCGGCCCTGGCCGCCTTGAGGGTGTTGACGAGGAGCATGGCGCGAGTCATGGGGCCGACGCCGCCGGGGACGGGGGTGATGGCGGAGGCGATTTCTTTGACGGCTTCGAAGTCGACGTCGCCGGCGAGGCGGTAGCCGGTACGCTTGGTGGGGTCATCGACGCGGTTGGTGCCGACATCGATGACGACGGCGCCGGGGCGGACCATGTCGGCGGTGATGAGGTTGAGGCGGCCGGCGGCGGCGACGAGGATGTCGGCTTCTCGGGTGATGGCACCGAGGTCCGCGGTGCCGGTGTGGGCGATGGTGACGGTGGCGTTGGCGCCGGTGGCCTTGGTTGAGAGCAGCAGGGCGAGTGGGCGGCCGACCAGGGTGGAGCGGCCGACGATGACGACGTGTTTGCCGGCGGGGTCGATGTCGGAGCGGAGGAGGAGTTGCTGGACGCCGGCAGGGGTGGCGGAGACAAAGCGGGGGGCGCCCTGGACGAGGAGGCCGAGGCTGGTGGGGCCGAGACCGTCAGCGTCTTTCATGGGGCTGAGGGTGGAGTCGATTACTACGTCGTCGATGGAGTCGGGGATTGGCTTTTGGATGATGACGCCATCGATGGAATCATCTGCATTGAGGCGGTGGATGACGGCGAGGAGTTCGTCCTGGGTGGTGGAGGATGGGAGCGCCTCGGTGGAGCTGGTGATGCCGACCTCGGCGCAGTCTTTGTGCTTGAGGCGGACGTAGGTGGCAGAGGCGGCATCGTCGCCGACGAGGACGGCGGTGAGGTGGGGCGGGCGATGGCCGGCGGCGACGAGGGACGCGACCTGGGCGGCGACTTCGGCGCGGACCTGGGCGGCGATTGCGTTGCCATCGATGATGCGTGCGCTCATAGGCGGAGTATGACACGGGGGCGTGCTAGATTCCGGCTTATGACTACACACTCCGTTGGCATCGACATGATTGAGTTGGACCGGGTGCGGAGGGTGCTGCGGAAGCATCCGGACCGCTTCATTCATCGAGTGTTCACGCCGGCTGAGGCGGCGTTCTGCCGAGGGCGGGTGCCTGAGCTGGCTGCTCGGTTCTCGGCGAAGGAGGCGGTGATGAAGGCGCTGGGCACGGGCGCGCGGTCCGTGGGGTGGCGAGAGATTGAGGTATTGCCGGATCAGCGAGGGAAGCCGTTGGTGTATCTGTACGGTGGTGCCGCTGAGCGGGCTGAGCGGATCGGGCTTGAGGCGATTGATATTTCGCTGACGCACCTGGAATCGTTCGCGGTGGCGTCGGTGGTGTGTACGCAGCGGATTCGGGAGCAGGAGCCGGAGGATGCGCGTCCTCGGCTGATCGCGCGGCTGCGAGAGCGCGGATTGCTGGAGGGCGAGGGCGACGACGAGCGGCTGCCGGACGAGCTGCCACCGATTCGGAAGTAGCTTTCGACGAGAGCGTTTCGGACAGAAGTTTTCAGAACGGCGACTACACGATCCAATCAGGGAACCAAACCAAAGGGGTGGGGCAGTGAGCAAGCTGGTCACGACGGAACAGATGCGCGCGCTGGAGGCGGCGGCGGTGGAGGCCGGGGTCTCGGAGGCGTCGCTGATGGCGGAGGCCGGGCTGGCGGCGGCGCAAGAGGCGTGGATGGCCGTGGGTGCGATGGCAGAGCGGGGGATCTTGTTCCTGGTGGGGCCGGGGAATAACGGGAGTGACGCGCTGGTGGCTGCGCGGGAGCTGTCGCAGTGGGGCGGGGTGCCGTTCGTGTATCTGCTGCGCGCGCGAGCGGCGGACGATCCGGTGTGGCAGGCGTTCGTGGAGACGGAGCTGCCGTACCTGGTGGCGGGGGACGACGATCCGACGTTCGAGCGGTTGGAGGGGTTGCTGGCGGAGGCGGCGGCGATTGTGGATGGGCTGCTGGGGATTGGCGGGAACTACCTGGAACGACCGATCGAGGGTGAGTTGGCGGAGGTGCTGACGCGGGTGGCGGCTGCTCGAGAGCGGATTGCGCCGGCGCAGGTGCTGGCGCTTGACGTGCCGACAGGCGTGGACGCGGACTCTGGGTACGCGGATCCGCTAGCAGTACGAGCGGACATCACGGTGACGTTCGGGTTCGCGAAGGTGGGGCTCTATTCGATCCCAGGGCGCGAGTACGCGGGCCGGGTGGTGCCGGTGGAGATTGGGTTACCGAAGGGTGTGGCAGACGAGCTGCCGTACGAGGAGCTGCGGCTCCGGGATCTGAAGGCGGTGATGCCGGAGCGGCCGGCGGACGCGAACAAGGGGACGTTTGGGACGGTGACGATTGCGGCCGGTTCGAAGCGGTATCCGGGGGCGGCGCGGCTGGCGGCAGAGGCGGCGGCGCGATCTGGCGCGGGGCTGGTGCAGCTTGCGGCACCGGAGGTGATTCAGGCGCTGCTGGTGCATGGGCTGCCGGACGTAATCCACGAGCCGCTGCCGTCTTCGGAAGGTGCGCTGGACTCGGAGGCGGCACGGGCGTTGCTGCGGGCGCTCGATGGGGGGCGCTCGAAGGCGTTGCTGGTCGGGCCGGGGCTTTCGCTGACGACGGGGACGCGGGGGTTCGTGCGAGAGCTGGTCGGTGGGCTGGACGGCATCGGAAGCCTGGAGGCGCTGGTGCTGGATGCGGACGCGCTGAACGCGGTAGCTGAGGA
>JABIST010000181.1 GCA_018700215.1 Dehalococcoidia bacterium
CGCGTCCGCGGCGATCTCGGCGGGCGTCCGCGGCACGTTCGGGTTCACGGATTTCGGCGTCCCGCCGTTCAGCGACGCCTCGATGATCACCGGCATCGAGCTAGGTTGAGTCACGAACCCGCTTCCTCTCGCTCCGCCCGCACCCTAGCAAAGCCGCCGCACCCGCCGTCCCTCACTCCGGCTCCGGCAACTCCCCCCGAGTAAACACATGAGTGATCGACAGCGGCTTCCGCACATCCGACCGTCGACTCAGCCCGTACTCCACCACCCGACGCCAGCTCCCACCCGCCGGCACCTCGTACAGCTCCCCCGTGCACAGACACGTAATCACCAGGTCCGGCTCCGCCGCCATTGGCAACGGCAGATGCGGCGCCGCCCAGAACCTGAACGACTCTTCCGAGGCGTTCGTCAGCACCACGACGAACCGCGCCGGCTCATCGAACCCCGTCCGCAACACCCCATCCGCGATCGGCGCTCCGAGGGCGATCGACTCCCCCGCCTCGTAACTCGCCGTCGAGGCCAGCACGTCATCCTCCAGCGCCTCGAAGATCGCCACCTCCGTCCCCGCCGGCAGCGAATCCACCACCCACCGCACCTGAATCTCCACCTCGTCGCCCGGCGTCGCGCCACCCCCCGCGCAACCGCCGAGCAGCAGCACACCTCCGAGTAGCACCATCCGCCAGCGACGTTCGATCTGTTTCATCTCACTCCACGTTAACGCGCAGCGCCCCGCCTCCCCACCAGGACAGAGGAGACGGGGCGCACACGGGATGAACACCCGTCTGGTCGCTGTTAGTTGACGATCGGCGAGTCCTCCCGGTTGCCGTACTCAACCCAGGAGCCGTCGTAGACCCGTACATCGTTGTAGCCCAGCAGATCGCTCAGCACGAACCACGTGTGCGTCGCCCTCACCGCCGTTTGGCACAGTGTGTAGACCGTCTTCCCGGCCACAACGCCTTCGCCTTCGTACAGCGCCTTCAGGTCCGCCGCCGGCAGGAATCGCCCTTGTTCGTCAATCGCCCGATTCCAGTTCACGTTCACCGACTCCGGCACCTGCCCACCGCGGTCGGCCCGCACGTCGCGCCCCGCGTACTCCTCCGGCGACCGCGCGTCGCACACGAGGACCGATGGGTCGTCGACCGATGCCACAACCTCGTCCCAGCTCGCAATCAGTTTCGAGTTCGGGGCACCGCTGAACGCGTACGTCGCGCTCGCTGGCGTCACCGCGTCCGTGCTCACCTCAAGCCCTTCCGATTCCCACAGCCCCCACGCGCCATCCAGCGCACGCGTGTCCTCGTGTCCGTACACCGCCAGCACCCAGATCGCTCGCGATGCCCACAGGCTGCCGATGCCGTCGTAGAACACGATCGTCGTCTCAGGCGTCGCGCCGATCGCAGCAAGACTCGCGGCAACCGCGTCAGCCGGCGGCAGCATCCCCGGCACGCCGTCCACCTCGGCCTGGAAGGTCGCACCCGGCGTCACGCGGACCGCACCCGGGATGTGTCCCGCCGCGTAATCCTCTTCGTTCCGCAGATCGACGACGAGCACGCCGTCGTCGTCCAGGTGGTCCGCCAACCAGTCCGTCGTCACCAGCCGATCGATGCTCGCGTACCCGCGATCGTCAAGGCCGCTCGCCACGTCAGCGACAAGGTCGCCGTCGTCATCCGAGCTACACGCGGCCGTGCCAACCAGTGCACCAATCAGCAGCAGCGCCACCAGCGGTCGGATCAGCCATTTCTTCGTAGGGAGATACATACTCGGGCCCCTCCTCGGAGCTAAATCAGTCCTATTGATGGGCGCTGTTACTCGCCCTTGAAAATGTGAATCCGCCACTCGCCGGGATTCAGCTCTTCAATCTCACAGCCATACCCACGCTTCATCGCCTCAGGCGGAATCGTCGAAAGTGCCGGCGGGTGGTCCGTCACCACATACAGCCGAGCAATCCCCGGCTGCTCCTCGTCCAACTCCCGATTCGTGCGAAGCATGGGGTACGGACAGATCTCGCCTCGGACGTCCAGCGTGTGGACCTCCGCATCAGTCTGCTGCGTCATCAGCTTCCTCCTTCATGTACCTGCGCCTCAGCCGCCTTCGGGCTCAGCGTGAGGCGCCATTCGCCGTCCTTCGGTGGCTCCAACCGACAGCGAAGCCCGCGCTCTGCGGCTGCCGGCAACAAGAACTTCGGAACCACTTCCAGTTCGGTAACCAGCGTGATCGCCTGCTCGGCCACCCGCTCGAGCGTGATCTGCGCCTCCGCCATCTGCTCCGGCGACGGTCGCCCCCGCAGATCCACCACCTCGACAGTTCCTTCCGAGGTCACGGGAACCTCCGAATGATCGCCGTACCCACATACGCACCCGCCGCCAACGATGCCGCGTAAACCCACCCGTTCAGCGCCAACGACGGAATCGCCGAGAAGAACGCACCAATCGTGCACCCCAGCCCCAGCCCCGCGCCGTACCCCATCACCACCCCGCCACCCAACGACTGCACATAACGGCGAGGCTGCCGAGGTACCCGCAGCTTGAACTCCCGCGACAGCAACGCCGCCGCGAACGCACCCACGATGATCCCCGCGTTCAACATGAACGCGTCCGTGAACCACGTCCCCTCCGTCACCCGCGACACGCACCCCGCGAGCCCGTCCAGCCCCTTCAGCGTCCCCACCCCCGCGCCCGCCGAGTCAGCGATATCCGAGGACCATCGCGAAATCTCACCCACCACCCCAAGCGGGCGGTAGCGGATAAACAGCAGCACGTTCACCACCGCCAGCAGCACCCCACCCGTGATCGGCGTCCACTCCGTGCGGAACACCGCTCGATACAGCCGCACCAGGTCGTTCGGCGGTGTCTCCGGCTCTGTCGAGGACTCCGAGGAGGCACTACGCACCGTGATCGGCACCGTGAACCCCGCGTACGGCGATCGCTTCTCCCACCAGCCCACAGCCAGCAGCGTCAGCGCCAACAATCCCAGCGTCAGCACCAGCGCCCCCGTGTAGCTCAGACTCGTCGGCAACCACACGAACGCGTCGCTCGAAATCGAGACGTCCCACCACCAGTTCCACGTCCGGTTCATCGCGTACAGCCCGACCATCACCCCGCCGAGCGCCACCCAACTTCCGACGTACCCCTCACCCATCCGATACAGCGTCCCGGACACGCACCCGCCCGCCAGCACCATCCCGATGCCGAACATCACCCCACCCACAACCGTCGCAATCCCCAGCGGCAGAATGTGCGCGTCGCTCGGCAGCACCCCGTTGCCCGGGTTCGGCACCACC
>JABIST010000364.1 GCA_018700215.1 Dehalococcoidia bacterium
GGCGACTGTTCGCGCGTGAGGCGCTGCTAGTTCGTTAGGCCGAGGCTGGCGCGGATCTGGTTGATGTGGGTCTGGTCGTGTTCGACCCAGTGTTCGGTCCAGGTGGTGATGGTGAGTTCGCCGATCTCGGGCTGATAGCCGGGGCGTTGCCACTGCTCGGGCGTGAGCCGGCGGAGGATGGCGACGGAGGCGGCGCGTTGTTCGGCGAAGTCGGTGATGAGTTCGTCGAGTGAGTCACGATCGGTGTAGCGCGTGCGCTCCCATTCGGTTTCGTTGAACGGCATCAGCATTGGTGTCTGCTCGCTGAGTAGGCGCTCGAGGCGAAGGCGCATGACAAGGAATTCGTCGTCGCGGAGGTGGGCGAGGACGACGCGCGGGGACCACTCGCCGGGCCAGGTCTTGTCGAAAGCGGCGTCGTCGCTGGTGGCGACGAGTTCGGCGAGGATGCGCGGGGTGGCCGCGAGAGTGTCGATCAGGTGGTCGGTGTTTGGCGCTGGCATCGGGGGAGTCTAGCGGCGCCGGGAGCTAGGCGGGTGGGCTGAGGACGGCGTGTTCGAGGGTGCGCACGACTCGGTAGCCGAGGCGTTGGTAGATGCGCTGGGGGCCGGGGTTGGCGGCGGCGGCGTGGAGGAAGGCTTGCTCGCCACGATCGAAAATGCGGGCGGTCAGTTCGGCTGAGATGGCGGCGCCGAGGCCACGTCCCTGGGCGGTGGGATCTGTGCAGACGGCGCTGACCTCTGTGAAACCGGGTGTGCGGATACGGGCGCCGGCCATGGCAAGGATGCGGCCGTTCTCGCGGATGCCGATGTAATCGCCGAGGTCTGGTGTGTTGATGGCGTAGGGGCCAGGGCGGGTGGCTTCGACGAGTTTCAGCATTTCCGGGCGGTCATCGGGTGTGAGTTCCTCGAAGATGAAGCCTTCGGGGTGTGCGGGGGCGGATTCGCAGACCATCTGGACGATGTCGCGGCGACCGTGGACGGTCCAATCTTCGGGGATGTCGTAGGAGAGGCGGAGGAGGTTGATGCCCTGGGGCTCTTCGACGAGGGTGGCGAGGGCGGCCCATGAGCGGGCGTCGGGTTCGTCGGGTAGTGCGGCGATGGTGTCGACATCGGGTCGGTAGCGACGGGCGTGTTGGTCGCCTGTCGCGAACTGCGGCTGGGCGGTGAGGGCGGTCCAGAAGGGGTTGTCGAGTGGCTCCATTGGAGGAGTGTATCGAGGCGAGCTCGGGAGGGCTGTCGAGTGGGTGCGTAGAATGCCGCCAGCGCGAGACGGAAGACTGAGGAGCCCTGCATGAGCCTGGTGATTCACAACGCGACGGTGGTGACGGCGGACGAGGGGCGGCGGGTGTTGCCGAAGTCGGCGATTGCGATCGATGGTGATCGGATCGTGGCGATTGGACCGACCGAGGAGGTGTTGGCGGCGTACCCGGAGGCGGAGCGGGTGGACGGGCGTGGGAAGGCGGTGATGCCGGGATTCGCGAACTGTCACACGCATTTCACGCTGACGCTGTCGCGGGGGATCCAGGAGGACTTCTCGTTCCCTTCGACGCTGCGCTACCCGAAGGGGGTGGCGGAGTACATCGACGACGACGAGCGGACGGTGATGGCGCAGCTTGGGGCGCTGGAGTCGATTCGATCGGGGACGACGGCGCCGATGGAGATTGCGCCGGGGACCGAGGTGTACGCGCAGGCGCTGGCGGATACGGGGTTGCGGATCACGCTCGGTGAGTCGGCGGCGGACCTGGATCAGCGGAAGGCGGCGTGGGAAGGCGTGTTTGAGTTCAGCGACGCGCGTGCGGAGGCGGCGCTGGAGCGGATTGAGTCGCTGCACTCGAAGTTCGATGGTGCGGCGGACGGGCGGGTGCGGGTGGTACCGGCGGCGCATGCACCGGAGGCGGTGTCACCCGGGTTGCTGGGGCAGCTACGGGAGCTGAGCGAGCGGTGGGACCGGCCATCGACGATTCACCTGAACCAGAGTTGGTGGGAGGTGGAGGCGTTGAAGAAGGTGCGTGGGGTGCTGCCTTCCGAGTACCTCTTTCAGAACGACTTTCTGTGGGACCGGCTGATCGCGGGGCATTGTCGTTGCATGGAGACTCGGGAGATTCAGTTGCTGGGGCGA
>JABIST010000138.1 GCA_018700215.1 Dehalococcoidia bacterium
AGGCCGAGATCATCGTCAATCCGAACGCCACGCGTGTCCTGCTCACCATCGCCGAGGCATCGCCCACTCTCGGCGAGTGGCTCATGCGGCGCCTGGGCGCGGCCACCGTCTTCCGGCAGGCGGTCGAGATTCGAGCGAAGGAATCGGTCGCCACCGAAGCCGCCGGAAACTAGCGCCTCCACTGCAGTGGGTGACGGTCGCCTGGCGGACTGACCCGCGCAGCTCTGCTCTCTATCGTCCGAGCTCAGAGGTCGCCCGCCGCGACCGGAACCGGAGCAGCCCCCCATGACCTCCATCACCCTCGATCAAGCACGGACGATCGTCGCCAGCGCGCTCGCCCACGGACGAGCGCAGGCGATGCAGCCGCTGGCGGTGCTGGTGCTCGATGCCGGTGGACACGCCGTCGCCTTCGAGCGCGAGGATGGCGCATCGAATCTCCGCTTCCAAGTCGCCGATGGCAAAGCGTACGGCGCCCTCGGCCTCGGAATCGGTTCACGCGCCCTCTTCAACCGAGCCCAGGAGCAGCCCTACTTCGTCGAAGCGGTGAACGGTGCCTTCGGTGGTCGATTGATCCCCGTGCCGGGCGGTGTCCTCGTTCGCGACGCGACAGGCGCACTGATCGGTGCCGTCGGCGTCAGCGGCGACAATTCCGACAACGATGAAGCCGCCGCTATCGCCGGTATCGAGGCAACCGGATTCGTCGCAGATCCCGGCTAGCCGGCCAGAACCACCTCCCGAGGTACCAGCAACCACCTCCACGCCGGTAACCTGTTCTTCCGATGAACGAACTCACCCACCTCGAAGCCGGTATGCAGCTCGTCTACGGCGGCAACCGCGTCGCCACGGTCGACGAAGCGCTCGCCGCTGCCTTCCAGCCCGGCGATCGACTGATCGTCGTCCAGGCCACCGGCGACCTGCTCCACATTCCCGCCGAGGCGTGGCGCATCGCCGGGGACGCCGTCGGTGCCGCCTCGCGCGCCTTCGAACAGATGGGCGCCGTCACCGACGACCAGATCTCCGCCTTCTACGAAGCCTTCGCTGCACACCTCGAGGACGACGCCTCCTTCGCCCACATCGCCGACGCGAACGAAGCCGACGTCGCCGCCGCCCGCGAACGAGGGCGCACCACCACGCGCCTCCTGCTCGGTGACACCATGCGCCGCGACATGATCGAGGGCCTCCGCATGTGGCGCGACGCCCCCGGTGGCCGCGGCGAGATCATCGAGTCGATTCAACACGAGGGCTGGCGAGTCGATCAGGTGCGTGCTGGCCTCGGCGTGGTGGGCTTCGTCTTCGAGGGCCGTCCCAACGTCTTCGCGGATGCGACAGGCGTCATCCGCGCCGGCAACACCGTCGTCTTCCGCATCGGCTCGGACGCGCTCCGCACTGCCGAGGCGATCGTCGAGCACGCCCTCAACCCCGCCATCGCCGAATCCGGCCTCCCTGCGGGTGCTGCCTCGCTCGTTGCGACCGCCTCCCGCGCCGCCGGCTGGGCGATGTTTTCCGATGCGCGTGTTGGGCTCGCCGTCGCCCGCGGTTCCGGTGCGGCCGTCGCGCAGCTCGGAGCTGTCGCCCGTCAGGCCGGGCTCCCGGTCAGCCTGCACGGCACCGGCGGCACCTGGATCGTCGCGGCTGAGAGCGCGAACGCCTCGGACTTCGCCGCCGCGGTCACTCACTCGCTCGATCGCAAGGTCTGCAACACGCTCAACACTGCCGCCATCGTGGACTCTCGCGCCGAAGATCTGGTGCCCGCATTCCTCGGAGCCCTCCGCCGCGTCGAAGAGCTGCAGAACGTCTCCGTGAAACTCCACGTCGTCGCTGGCTACGAGGGCCTCATCCCCGGCGAGTGGTTCCAGGATCGCCCAATCGGTCGAGCCGAAGGCGACGTCACCGAACCGCAGACCGAACTGATCTCAGGCGACCACCTCGGCGAAGAATGGGAATGGGAATCCAGCCCCGAACTCACGCTCACCATCGTCCCCGATGTCGAGACCGCGATCCGCCTCTTCAACGAGCAGAGCCCGAAGTTCGCCGCCAGTCTGATCTCCGAAGACTCAGGCGAGCACGGACGCTTCTTCAACCTGATCGATTCACCGTTCGTCGGCGACGGCATGACCCGCTGGGTCGATGGCCAGTATGCCCTCAACCGCCCTGAGCTTGGTCTCTCCAACTGGCAGTTCGGCCGCCTCTTCGGTCGCGGCGGAGTCCTCTCTGGCGACTCGGTCTACACCGTCCGCACCCGTGCGACACAGGAAGACCCAGAGCTGCGCCGCTAAGCCTCAAGTTCAGACCGCCCCATATCCAATCTCATCCAGTACCTCGGCCTGGTGCTCGCCCAACAGCGGCGCACGGCGCTGGATCTGCCATGGGCTGTCGTGGAACAGGTACGGCGCACCTGGGTACGTGAACGACCGTCCGAGGTCGGGATGCTCCACCTCAACTCGGAACCCACGATCGATGAAGTGCGGGTCTTCCATCACTTCCTCCGGCGAGTAGATGATCCCCACCTGAAACCCTCTGTCCTGCCCGCCGGAGAAAAAGTCATAGGCCGGCATGCTGGAGGCGAGCAGCACCAGCGCGTCCCGTCCAGCTTGGAAGGTCTCCCGCACCTCAGGATTGGTCGCGATCTGCGAAAGGTCGATGCGTCCCTGGCCCGCCCCAAGTTCAAGCAACGGTGCTGCGGCGAAGTCTTCGAGCAATCCGCACTCCCCGAGCCAATCAATCAACGCGCGATAGTCACGGCCCTGTCGTGCGGGGACACCAGTGTTCACCCAGCGACCATCGGAGCACTGCACCTGCGATGGCGCCGAGGGGTTCACACCCGCGTGCCGGCCCGTCTGGCGCTGTACCGTCTCCTGCGCCACCAGCCAGGTGTAGCTTCCTGCTTCATTCGTCACGTTCTGCGCCGCATGCATGTCAACGTCGATGTGCTGGCCCGTACCCGTTATGTCACGACTGACCACGGCCACCATCAGCGCCATCACCGCGTAGTGGCAGCCAGTCTGGTAGCCCTGATTCCCACCGCCCCGCACCGGTGGCAGTGAATGATCGTCGTATCCACTGCTCCAGGCAGGCCCGCCACCAGCAAGCAACGTCAGATCGGTCGCCTGTTCGTGCTCGCGAGGACCGCCGCGCATGAACGGCGCCATCGAAACCGTGATCAGGTCCGGGCGCTCGGCACGGAGCGAAGCCGCATCGATTCCAAGCGCTTCCAACCGCCCCGGCGGTTCGCTTTCCAGCAGAACGTCGGCAGTCTCCACCAGTTCCCGCAGCATCCGGCGCCCGTCCTCAGCCTCGAGGTCGAGCACGATGCCACGCTTGCTGGTGTTGTAGTGCCAGAAATAGAGGCTGCGCTCTGGGCCGGCTTCATCTTCCAGGAACGGCGCGTAGCTGCGCATCAGATCACCGCCGGGCGGTTCGACGAGGATCACGTCGGCTCCCATGTCCGCGAGCAGCTTGCCAGCGAACACCGATCGTTCATTCGACAGCTCAATCACGCGCAGGTCGGCAAGCGCACCCTGCATCGAGGAGTTCACAGCACCCCCTCCTCTCGCAGCGAGACAAGTTCATCGGCGCTCACGCCAAGCAGTTCACCGAAGACGTAGTCGTTGTCTTCACCGAGGCAGGGCGCACCTCGCTCGACGTGCCACTCGGTCCCCGAGAGATGCACGGGCAGGCCATCCACCCGCACGTCGCCCATCTCCGAGTGCTTCACCGTCGGCCACAATCCCCACGCCGATGTATCCGGGTCTTCGTCCACCCGCTCGCCCGGTCGCTGCACGGGCGTCGCGGGGACACCCCTTGCCTGCAACCGTCCGGAGAGGGCGAATCGCTCCTCGCCGCGGGTCCACTCCTCAATCGCCACGTCGAGCGCGTCCTCGTTGGCGAGGCGATCGGACATCGTCGCGAAGCGCGCGTCGCCGCCCCAGTCACGGGCCGCAACATCTACCAGGCCGGCCCAGTCAGACTCGTTGCGGACCGAGATGCCGATCCAGTTGTCCTCACCCTCGGTGGCGTAGATACCGTGTGGCGCCATCGGTGGGAACTGGTTGCGGTTGCTGTTGGGGCTGCCCGGCCGTCGAAGCGGGCGCCCGTTGACCGTGTAGTCGAGCAGTGCCGGTCCGTTCAGCGACGCGCCGGTCTCGGTACAGGCCATGTCCACCCACTGCCCGTCACCCGTCCGGTTTCGATGATGGAGCGCCATCAGGATCGCCATCGCCATGTAGTAGGCGCCGGTGTGGTCCATGTAGCTGTAACCCCAGCCGGCCGACTGCTGATCCGGCAACCCCGAAGAGAAGGTGAGCCCAGAGACGGCCTGAACCACCGGTCCCCAGGTCTTGTAGTGCTCGTAGGGCCCGGAATGTCCGAACCCGCAGTTGGAGACGTAGATGATGTCGTCACGGATTTCGCGCAACTCCTGGTAGCTCAGCCCCAGCCGTTCGAACACACCTGCCGCGAAGTTCTCGCTGACCACATCCGAGATCGCGATTAGCTCGTGTAGCAGCTCTTTCCCCCGCTTCATGCGCAGGTTCAGCGTGATCCCCAGCTTCTCCACGTTGTGGTTGTTGAACGAACCACCGAGGTTGATCCCACGCCGCTCGTCGATGAACGGCTGACCACCGCGCAGGATGTCCCAACGCCCCTCGTTCGTGGGATCTTCGATCCGAATCACCTGCGCGCCGAAAAACGCGAGGAACTTGGTTGCTCCAGCTCCGGCAAGCTGGCCCGTGAAGTCACAGATCCGAAGGTGTTTCAATGCTGTGCTGTCGCTCATGCTCTGCCCTCCTCGGCGCAGCAGAGCATAGCGGCTGACGTGGCGATGGCGGTGCACGCCGACGGACGGTCAGGGACCGATCGAGGTCACTCGAATCAAGGTTCAAGCCTGCCTCTGTGATCGGATCGTGACTATTTCTCACTCAACATTGACTAATTACCGGCCTTTTGCTGTTCGATCTAATGGTTTTTGCTGAGCTTATTGTTTCATTATTCACACGAGAATGATCAGGCGCGGCATGCAAAACGTTACGCACGCCGAGAAGGACGAGGCACAGACTCATGCACCAGGGATCTCCAAGCGGGTGGAACCCGCTGAATCGGTTCAAGATGGGACCGAAACTCACGGTCATGTTCGTACTCGCGGGCCTGATCCCGCTCGCGATCGTGGGAGTGCTCTCCTACAACCGCGCAGCAAGTGCGATCAACACCGAGGCCGAAAACAAGCTTGAGGCCGTCGCCACGCTGAAGCAGCTCAGCGCACAGGCCTGGTTCAGTGAGCGCGTGCTCGACCTCGAGCTGCTCGCCGAGTTCCCGGCGACGAAGGAAGCGGTTGAGGACTACTCCCGCGTCTTCTCACTGGGCGTTGACTCGCCCGAGTACGAGGCGATGCAGGCGAAATGGAACGACCTGTTCACGATCTACAACAACGAGAAGGGGTACTACGACCTCTTCTTGATCAGCCTCGATGGCAACGTGGTCTACAGCGTGACGCACGAGGCGGACTTCGCAACCAACATGGTCAGCGGCACGTACGCTTCGTCCGGTCTGGGAGCGACAACACAGGCAGTGCTTGCGGGTAACTTCCTGATCACGGACATCGAGTCCTACGCGCCTTCGGCCGGCATCGCAGCCTCGTTCATCGGTGAGCCGATTCTGGGCGACAACGGTGCAATCATCGGCGGGCTGGTGTTGCAGCTTCCGCTGGACCAGGTCAACAGCATCATGCAGGAGCAAACCGGGCTGGGTGAATCCGGCGAGACCTACATGGTTGGCCAGGACGAGCTGATGCGAAGCGACTCTCGCTTCTCGGAAACGTCGACGATCCTCGTTTCGACGGTGAACCACGAGCCGGTGCTTCGGGCGCTGAACGGCGAGACCGGCGTGATGACGGCGCCGGACTACCGCGGCATCGATGTGCGTAGCGTCTACGCGCCGTTCGAGTTCCGTGGACTGCACTGGGCGATTCTCTCCGAGATCGACGAGTCGGAGATCGCGATTCCCACGGTCTCGCTACGCAACATGATTCTGATGGTTGGCGTGATTGCCGCCATTGCACTCGCGACATCAGCATTCTTCCTCGCCCAGACGTTCTCGAAGCCAGTCAGCAAGGTGCGCGACGCACTGGTGGCGGTTTCGACTGGCGACCTGACGCACGATGTGCAGGTGGACGCACGGGATGAGATCGGCGACATGGCCCGCGCCTACGGCGACATGCAGGACTACCTGCGTGAAGCTGCCGGCGCCGCCGACCAGATCGCCATCGGCGACCTGAACATCAATGTCACGCCGAAGTCTGACCAGGACACGCTGGGTAACGCCTTCGTCGGCATGCAGGGCTACCTCAACGAGATGGTCGGCCACGCCGGCCAGATCGCGGACGGCAACCTCACGATCAACGTCACCACTCGCTCAGAAGAGGATGCACTGGCGAACGCCTTCAAGACGATGGTAACCAACCTGCGCACCGTGATCGGTGAGACACAGAATGCAGCCACCGCACTGAACACTGCCAAGGACCAGCTCTCCGATATTGCCGAGCAGGCGTCGACCGCCACACAGGAGGTCGCGACGACGATCGGACAGGTTGCCGAAGGCTCCTCGGAGCAGGCACAACGCGTCCAGGACGTCAATGCAGCCGTCGAGCGACTGAACAGCTCGGCCGAGGAGTTGGACCG
>JABIST010000197.1 GCA_018700215.1 Dehalococcoidia bacterium
AGAGCGAGAGTGCGTTTGCGTTGTTGCAGATTGTTGCTGGCGCCGGGGGGCTGGTTGCATCGCTGGGGGTGGCGGCGTTCACGGAGTTCGATCGGAAGCCGCTGGTTCAGTGGATCGCGGGAGTGTCCGGCGGGCTGGGCCTGATCGCGCTGGGCTTCGGGTCGCTGGCGTTCGGTTTCCCGGGGGCGATGGCGGCGGTGCTGTTCGTGGGGCTGGCGTTCACGGGGTACCAGACGCTGAACAACACGATGCTGATGTCAGAGGCGGACCCGGAATACTACGGCCGGGTGATGAGCCTGATGATGATGACGTTCAGTGGGATGTCGCTGGTGGCGGCGCCGCTGGGGATGCTGGCCGACGCGATTGGTGCCGCGGAGACCTTTGCGCTTGAGGGCGGTGTGATTATCGCGGTGATGCTTCTGGTCGGGATCACGCGTCGGGCGTACACGTTTGGCCGGGATGTGCCGACGACGCACGCGCAGCGGCAGGCGGCGGACGCGGACGCGGTCGCGGGCGGTGGCGGCGGGTAGCGGCTTGAGGTGAGCGAGCCGCGCGACCGGCGGGGACGATCGGGATCTGGGATGCGGGACGAACGGCACTCGGTGTGAGGTGGACGTGGAGGGAGGATTGAGACGCGGGCGCGCGATCTGAACGCGACATCGAAGGTGATTCGGGCGATATTCCGCGATCGGGGCGAGCCGTTTGAGGCTGCTCCGGGTGAGCCGATCATCGATTCAGTAGACGCGCCGGAACTCGGGGGTAGAGAGATGTCTCGTGTGAGACGAATGCTGTTCGTGCTGTCCGTTGCGAGCGCGGTGCTGAAGGTGATTCGGCGGATGGGCGAGCTGCCTGAGTTTGTTCGCAGCCGGCGGCGGGCCGGGTCGGTGGAGGCATCGGAAGCCGGGGGTAGGCGGCTGAACCGGGCGAAGCGGTTGCTGCTGGTGCTGTTGGCGCTCGATCTGCTGCTGATGGTTGGCGCTGTGGCGAGGGCTGTGAGGCTGAAGTTAAGCCGCGCGAGTTACGGGGATGAGGAGAGCGACGAGTTCGATTTCACGACGATCTTCGGTGGTATCGAGTTCGAGAGTCGCGCCGAGGCGTTCCGCGAGGGGGCGTGGCTGGCCTACTTCGGCGGTGGGGAGCTTGATCTGTCCGGCGCGGAGCTGGATCCGGGCGGTGCGACGCTGCGGGTGCGGGCGATGATGGGTGGCGGCGAGATTGTGGTTCCCCCGGACTGCCGGGTGGAGATGCATTCGCGCGGCCTGATGGGCGGCGTCCAGAACGATGTTGGCGAGAGTGGGGCGGCGGACGGACCGACGCTGGTGATCGAGGCGTCCTCGCTGATGGGCGGCTTCCACATCGTTCGTGGCGAGGGCGCGCCGAGCGAGCGGGCGACTTCGCTGGCTAGTGAAGCTGAGACTGTGTGAGGTCGGCCTAGCCCGGGGTTGGTTGATCGGGGCGGCGGGTCTGACGCGGTTTCGTTACATAGCGGTAACGCCGGTGGAACGCTGGCGTCATGCGGCGCTGGCACGATGTTCCTGAGTAGCAGGAGTATTCGATGATTCGTCGCACGCCGTCCCAGTCCACGATGTCGACTCAGACGTTCGCCCCGGGGTGGGGCGAACCGGCAGATGCACTGCTGGTACAGGGGATTGTTGGCCACGGGCGTCGACCGGCGCGCAGTGGGGGAGATCGGGCGCGGTAGGTTCGCTGCGCCTCGGTGGCTTCGCTCGGGCGACGGGGGCGGATGGCCCGGCTCGGGGGCCGAGGTTGGGTGCGGGGGCGTGGTCTGGAGGCGGGGACTGGGTTGCTAGCTGGTGCGCACGGTGAGGTTGGACTGATCGATCCAGTCGAGGGTGAGTTCGAGGAATGCTCGGGCGGGTGGGGAGAGGGCGAGATTGCTGCGCCAGGTCATGGCGACGGTGCGTTGCGGGGGTTGTGGGGCGATGGTGAGCGCCACGATTGGGCGGCCGGGGGCGGCGGCGAGTGACTGGGGCATGAGGGCGATGCCGAGACCTTCGGCGACGAGGTTGCGGACGACGACGAGGTCGGACGATTCGAAGCGCACCTCGGGGGCTGTGGTGGCGGCGGCGAGGGCGGCATCGACGGTGTCTCGGAAGGCGGAGCCGTGGCGGAAGGCGACGAATGGCTCTTCGCTGAGTTCGGCGAGGCGGACGGTCTTGCGGCGGGCGAGTGGGTGATCGGGAGATACGCCGACGACGAGCGGCTCTGAGAAGAGGTGGCGGCGCTGGAGGGTGGCTGGGGTCTGATCGCCGGGTGAGATGTTTGAGATGACGAGGTCCATTCGGCCGTCCGCGAGCATGGCGAACATGTCTCGGGCGTCGTGCTCGCGGAGGTCGACGGAGATGCCGGGATGTTTGGTGGTGAAGGC
>JABIST010000057.1 GCA_018700215.1 Dehalococcoidia bacterium
CTCCGCCGCCTCAATCAGCACCCGCGTCTGTGCGATATCCGCCTCCGCCGGCCCTATCGAGGCCGTGGGCCAGTCGATCACCTGCGGCTCCCCGCCAGCCATCAGCAGATTCAGTGGGTGGTAATCCCCGTGCAGCAGCGAATCGCCACCCGGCAGCGTCTCCAGCTCCCGTTCCGCCCACGCCCGTAGCCTCGCGTCCGCTCCTCCTAGCTTCTCGAGCTGCGAGCGGCTCCACTCGTGCACCGTCACCAACCCCTCCGGTGCCGCTACCGCATTCAGCTGCGCGTGAATCTCTCCGAACCGACGAACCAGCGGCAGCAACCGCCACGGCCGCCCCAGCATCGCTGACAGCATCGGACCGCCATCGACGCGATCCATCACCAGCCCCGGTCGCCCGTCCACCGTCAGCAGCTCATGCACCCCTGGCACCGGCACCCCAGCCGCCCGGGCCGCCCGCATCACCTCGGCTTCCCGTGCCAGCATCGGCTCATCGCCTCCGGCGGCCCCAGAGATTTCGCCACCGCCGTCCATCACCAGTCGCAGCACCCGCCCCTCGCCCCACTCGAAGATCTCCGCCTGCAACCCGCTGTCGAGCAGCCGCGCGTCGCCCAGCTCACTCATCGACCGGCGCTCGAACGTCCGGTGCCGGTCCCCACCACCCCTAACCCCGTGCCGACGCGTCAGCCCGCGCGATCGCCGAAAACGCCCGTTCGAATGACCCCTCGCGGTCCTCCGGATCGATCAGTGGCGCCGCCAGCACCTCACCACACCCCGCCTCGATGTAGCTCCCGAGCCGCTCCGCCACCTCCGCTTCGCTCCCCGAAACCACTAGGTCCGCCAGCAACTCGTCCGAGTACCCATCGTTCACGTCGTACCCTGCCGCCTCGAACATCGCCCGGTAAAACGGCACCTCCGCGTATCGTCCGAGCTGCCCGATCAGCCGCCGCACCTCGCCCCGGTCCTCCGTCACCAGCATCGGCACGTGCGCGATCAGCGGCGGTGTCGCCCGCCCCGCCCGCTCAGCCCCACGCGTCACCGCCGGCAGCGCCTCCTCGATCAGGAACTGCTTCGGGCACATCCAGCTAATCGCCCCGTCCGTCAGCTCCCCGCACGTCTCGAAACTCCGAGGTCGCAGCGCCGAAGCCATCAGCGTCACCTCGTACGGCTCCCGAATCCGCGACCGCGCCGTCACGTGCCGCCCCTCGAAGTCCACCGAGCCTTCCGAGAGCAGCGACCGGATCACCTGCAGGTACTCGCGCAGATTCGTCAGCGGCGCGGACCACTCCACCCCAAAGCTGCTCGTCATCATCGGCTCATGCGAAGGCCCGATCCCCAGCCGCAATCGCCCCGGCGCAAGCTGCTCCAGCGCCTGCGCCTGCTGCGCCAGGATGATCGGATGCCGTGGCCACGTCGGAATGATCGCCGTCCCGATGTCGATCGAGTCTGTCGCCGTCAACGCCGCCGCTGCCACCGTCAGCGGGTCCGCCCCGCCCGCGCCGCCAATCGTCGTCCACGCGACGCGAATCCCCGCGTCCTCCGCCTGTCTCACCTGCGCGACGAACCCCGGCGCGTCCATCGCCTGAATCGAAACCCCAACAGTCGCTCCAGTAGCAGTCATCAGCGCGCCTCATCTCTATCCAGCTCGTGGTCGCCCGATTGTCACCCGCAAACCAGCCCCGTCAACACGAGACACGAAACAGCCGACACGAAACAGCCCCGACCATTGGCCGGGGCTGTCACAGTCAAGCTCTACCTTGTCGCGACTACTCGGCGCCAATCTCCAGCACCGAGCGCGCCACTTCGCCGCTCTTCAGCGTCGCGAACGCCTCGTTGATCTCGTCGAACTGGTACCGCTTCGTCACCAGCCCATCGATGTCCAGCTTGCCCTGCTTGTACAGGTCCAGGATCCGCGGCATGTCCGTGTGGAAGCGCGCCGAGCCGTAGAAGCTGCCCTTCAGCGTCTTCTCTTCCATCCAGATCATCCCGCTGACGTTGATCTGCTCCATCGGCGGAACCATTCCCACGATCACGGCCGTTCCGCCGCGCTTCGCCATCTGGTACGCCTGCTCCGAGGTCACCTTCAGCCCAATCGCCTCGAACCCGTAGTCAACGCCGCCGCCCGTCAGCTCCTTCACGGCAGCCACCGGGTCGGTGTCGCCCGCGTTGACCGTGTCCGTCGCACCGAAGTCCTTCGCGATCCCCAGCTTGTGCTCGATCATGTCCACCGCAATGATCCGGCTCGCACCGGCCAGTCGCGCCGCCTGGATGATGTTCAGCCCAACGCCGCCCGCGCCAATCACAGCAACCGTCGAGCCAGGCTCAACCTTCGCCGTGTTCACCACCGCGCCGTAGCCCGTCATCACCGAGCAACCGACCAGCGCCGCAACATCGAGGCCCACGTCGTCCGGAATCTTCAGCAGCCCCGAGGCCGGCATCACCGACTGCTCCGCGAAGCCACCCACGTTCGCCATCTGCGATACCGGCGCGTCGCCCAGCTTCAGAGCTGGCTGGTCCGGCCGGCGTGTCGTCGTCGAGGTGCTGCACAGGTTCGGTCGCCCCGAGTCACAGAAGTTGCAGTGACCACACGGCTGCACGAAGCCCATGATCACGCGGTCGCCTCGGACCACGTTCGTCACGCCAGGTCCAACCGCTTCTACAACCCCCGCCACCTCGTGGCCCAGCACCATCGGGTAGCGCCCCGGGTACGTGCCCTCAATGAAGTGCAGGTCGGAGTGGCAGACACCCGCCACCACCACGCGCACCAGCGCCTCACCGGCGCCGGGCTCGTCAATCGTCAGGTCGTGCATCTCCAGAGGAGTCTGGGGGCCGTTCAGTACTGCCGCTTTCATCGTGGATCGGTCCTTTCATCGAGGTCGGGGTATCAGGCAATTCGAGGGCATCCACCACATACAAGCTGTACGGGAATCCCACCGGGCGCACAGCATAACGTCCCGTCTGTAATCGTGCTCGCGTTCCTATCTGCAACTCGTTCGCTGAGCACACTCAGTCTCGCGGGCGCGCCCATGCAACCCGCTCGTCAATCTGGCGCTCCACCGCATACTCCAGCGGCGTAAACCCGTGCCGCTGCCAGAACGGCCCGCCTGAAGGGTTCATCGTCGCGTAGTGCAGCGTCATCTGCTGGTACCCCACCTCGCGTGCCCAGCTCAGCGATTGCTCCAGCAACGCGGTCCCCACCCCGCCCCCGCGAACATCCGGATCCACGATCCCATGGTTCAGATACACCGAACCCTCCTGCGTACTCAGCCCAGACCCCAGCCGGATCGCATCACCGCTAAACAGCAACTGCATCCCCAGCGTCTCCATCCCCCGCGTTGCCAGGAACACCGCACTGTGCTCCCGATCCAGTGCGTACGAGGTCAGCCCGCTCGCCGACTCCGCCACGTCATCCCACACATACGGCCAGAACACCGGCGACTGATTGTGGACCCGCGAGTTGACCTGCTCCAGCCGTTCCACCTCCCCCTGGTCCTCCACCGTCGCCTCCCGAATCGAAATGTCCGAGGCCAGTGCCGCCGACCCGAGCGGACTCACGTCCCGCACCGCATACGTGATCGCCGCGCCAAATCCCAGCTGAAACCACACCTCTCGCTGCTCCGGATCGCCCGCGGGAATCCCGATCCGATGCCGAAAGAACCCGCCCGCGGTCCAGCCTGCCGCGAGCTGCGCATACAGCGATCCGTAAACCCGCGGCAGGTCGAACCCCTCCGCAACGCCATGCCCGTGAACCGGCACACCCAACGACCGAGGCGGCACATACTGCGCCAGCCAATGGTCCGGCGCGTGCATCGCTCGCTGCCCGAACATGAATCCCGCCAGCTCACCACCCACCTCGGCCACCGCGCCATTCGCCGTCCCACTCCCGAACAGCGGAGCCAGCAACTCAACACACGCCTCCGCCCGCTCGAACCGCTCCGGCAGCACCGCCGTCCGAGCACGATCCCGCGCATGCCGCGCCGACAACAGCGCCGCGCACCCGTCCAGGTCCCCCGCCACCGCGTCACGTACCGTGATCGTCTCAGCCATCTGGTCTCCACCTCACCGCTGCTCGGAGTCCCGATGCTACCTCGGCTGCGGTCGCCCGATGACCGTCCCCGTTAACCAAACGAGCCGCCCCGAAGGGCGGCTCGCCTAAAGTCGAATCGTGACAATCGCTACGACAGGTAGTCGCGCAACTGCCGAGAGCGTGTCGGGCTCCGCAGCTTCCGCAGCGCCTTCCCCTCGATCTGGCGGATGCGCTCACGAGTCACGTTGAACTCGCGGCCCACCTCTTCCAGCGTCCGCGCCTTGCCATCTTCCAGACCGAAGCGCAGCTCCAGCACCCGCCGCTCGCGCGGCGTCAGCGACGACAGCACATCAGCGACCTGCTGTCGGAACAGCTGGTACGACGCCTGGTCGAACGGCAGCTCCGCAGACTCATCCGGCACGAAGTCCGCAAGGTCCGAGTCCTCGTCCTCGCCCACCGGCGTGTCCAGCGAAACCGTCTCCTGCGCAATCTTCCGCAGCTCCTGCACCCGCAGCGCCGGCAGCTCCAGCTCCTTGCCAATCTCTTCGGCCGTCGCCTCGCGACCCAGCTCCTGCTGCAGACGGCGCGAAATGCGCACCATCTTGTTGATCACTTCAACCATGTGCACCGGGATGCGGATCGTCCGCGCCTGGTCAGCCAGCGCCCGCGTGATTCCCTGCCGAATCCACCACGTCGCGTACGTCGAGAACTTGAACCCACGTCGGTAGTCGAACTTTTCGACACCGCGCATCAGGCCAATGTTGCCCTCCTGGATCAGGTCCAGCAGCGACAACCCACGGCCCAGGTACTTCTTCGCAACCGCAACCACCAGCCGCAAGTTCGCCTCGGTCAGGTGACGCTTGGCGCGCTCACCGTCGTAGCGAATCTTCTCGAACTGGAAGCGGATCGTTCCCCCATGCGCGGCCTCAAGCTTGCTCGCCAGGTCACTCGCGGGCGAGAACACCTTTGCTTCTGAGTCAGCGATCTCAAGCGCCCAGTCAATGTGCTGCGGCTTGATCATGTGGGTGATGATCGAAAGTCGAACCAGCGCCGCTTTCGCCCGGTCCTCTTCCCAGCCCGTGTCCTTGATCAGCGCCTCATGCACCTTCTCGTCCAGCACACGGTCAATGATGTCGCGGAACTTCTCGTCCTGAATGCGCTCCAGGACGGACTGCCGAGGCAGATCCATCGTCCGGCTCGCGGAGCGATACGTATCGCGCTCCTGCTGGAACTGCCGGAAGAGCTGCACAAGCACCTCGGACGGCGTCGGATCGCGATCCTCGGCTTCACGCAGCTCGTCCTCAATCGCCGTCAGGTGGATCCACTCCTCCATCTGGCGCGCCAGGTGGCGCTCGTCCGCTGCCGTCAGCAGCGCAACCTGTCCAATTCGGTTCAGGTACTGCCGAACTGGATCGTCAATACCGGCCTGCTCGGCGACACGGCGTGCCTCAAGCAGCACTGCCTGGCTACGCTCGCGCTTGCCCTTGGCCTTCGTCGCTTCTGCTGTCAGCTTCGCCTTCGGCTTCGCTTTCGCTTTCGCTTTTGGCTTCGGCTTCGCCTTCGTGGCGGCTCTGGTCGTCGTCTTCGTCTTTGGCTTCGGCTTTTCCGCCATCGTCTCTCAATTCTCCGATCGGACCCGTAAGTCCAGGTGACGCTGTCTGGGTCGGTGCCGTTCGCGGTCCCGCTACCACATGGTTTCATCGTGAGCGCCTCGGCGGGAGGCATCTTCAACCATGGCGATTGCGGTACTCAAAGCATCAAACGCAGCGGAAATGTCTATGAATCCGCCAGTTGAGAACGGCGCTGAACGCTCGTTTGCAAGAGAATCATACCATATCTTGTACAGTGCTTCACGACATAACGGACAGTCCGCCTACCACTCATCGCGTGACCGGCAACCGTGCGTGGTCGTCTCGGGCCTCCGCCGATTGCAGGGCCTAGTCGGGGCTTCGTGCATCATGAATCACCGCCAGTACTTTCGCTGTCACGTCTGTCACGGGGACCGTGCATGGGTCCGCTCGCGTATTCGAATCGCCCTTCGTCTCGAACGCCAGGCCCTCGCCCGGGGAACTCGTCACCCTCGTAATCCGGTGCACAATCTGCGCACCCTCCACATAACCCGTGCAAATCGAGTTCTGCCGCCAGAAAATGATGATGTCGCCCACGTCCAGGTCCGTGAACCGAGGCGGGTACACCACCATCAGGTCGTCGCACGTGATCGCCGGCTCCATGCTTCCGGTGCAGACCGGCTCCGTCACCCAGGCGTCCAACCCTTTGTTCAGCAGTAGCGGGTTCCCGTTCGGCCCGAACGTCTCGATCTCAACGATCGGCTCCCACACCACAAGCTGGTCCTCAAGCTCTCGATAGTCATCCTGCAACGCTCGGTACGAATCTGTCAGCGCCGTGAAGCTCGTCTCGAGGCCAATCGAACCCGCTGCGATCTCTTCCACCGTCGTCAGCCGCTCCGTGATCTCGGCGATCTGGACATCCTTCTCACTCACCTGTGTCCGCAGATCAGTCGTCTCCGTCGACATCTCCAACACCCGCGTCGTCGCGGAGTCCAACGCCTGACCGGTCTTGCCTACCTCGCTCGTCAACTCCGTGAGTTGCCGGTCGAGCCGGTTCACTTCGTCACTACGCGAGATGTAACCTGCCCCCGCCGCCAGCGCAGACAGCGCCACCAGCCCGCTCACAACCACCGCCGGCGTCACCAATCGACGCACGCCGCCCCATACCGAGTCTCGAATTGTTGTTCCCACTGGGTTCGTTTCGGTCACGCACGGGTCCTTCCGGCGCAGCCTTCCTCCGTCTTCACAGTACGACGAAGCGGGCTGCCTGGGAGTTCCCTTTGATCTACGACCGGTTCCACCAAAAACAAGAGGTCTCCCTAATACGCGCTCGTTGTGCCTGATCCGAAAGGCGCCCGGATCGCCGGCGTACCTGCCATCACATCGCCCCGGACTTGACCGCACCCATCGCTCCAGTGCCTGGTCATTGCGGTCGATTCAGAAACCTGAGTCGCCTCGCGGCGTTACGAAGGTCACTGGTGCCGCCTGGACCGCGGTCGCACCCTGCCAATGGAGTTGCGAATGACCCAGGAACAGACCCCCACTCCACTTGTCGAACTCCATGGCGTCGCCCGCCGCTACCAGGTCGGCCCCGCCACCGTCACCGCACTCGATTCCGTCGATCTCCGCATCGACGAAGGCGAGTTCGTCGTCGTCCTCGGCCCCTCTGGCTCCGGCAAGACCACCCTCCTCAACGTCATCGGCGCACTCGATACGCCCTCCGAGGGCCGCATCATCGTCGGCGGCCAGGACATCAGCTCCGCCTCTCGCGGCCAGCTCTTCGACTTCCGACGTCGCACCGTCTCCTTCATCTTCCAGAGCTTCAACCTCTTCCCCGGCCTCACCGCACGCGAGAACGTCGAGTTCGGCATTGACGCCTCCGGCCGCCGCGAACGCTCCGAGGCGGTGAAGATGCTCCAGGATGTCGGCCTCGGCGACCGCATCAACCACTTCCCCCACCAGCTCTCCGGCGGCGAGCAGCAGCGCGTCGCCGTCGCCCGCGCCCTCGCCACCGACAACCCCGTCCTCCTCGCCGACGAACCCACCGGCGAACTCGATTTCCGGACGGGCACCCAGATCCTCGAGCTGCTCCGCGCCGAAGCCGGACCCGGCCACGCCGTCCTCGTCGTCACCCACAACCGCGAGATCTCCCGCATCGCGGACCGCGTCATCGAACTCAGCAGCGGCCGCATCGTCAGCGACGGCCCGCCGCCCGGCGGCCCCGCCCCCATCTCCGAGCTGCACTGGTAGGGGACGGACATGCTGCGCATGTGGCTCCGCTGGTCCTTCCGAGATCTCCGAGCACGCTGGATCCAGGTCGCCGCCATCGCCCTCGTCATCGCCCTCGGCACCGGCAGCTACGCCGGCCTCTCCAGCGTCACCGTCTGGCGCATCAACTCCGGCGAAGCCAGCTACGACGCCACCAACATGTACGACCTCCGCGCCCGCCTC
>JABIST010000396.1 GCA_018700215.1 Dehalococcoidia bacterium
CACTCAACCGAGGTGACCCATCCCGCCGCAGCGTCCCCAGCACCAGATGCTTGTGCCGCTCAAACGCCGCCCGCACCTCCCCCGCCAGCTCCGCCGCCTCCGACTCAAACTCCGCCCACGTCGCCATCACTCCCCCTCGCCTGCAACCGTCAGCCGAACGCCAGCCAACTGATGGTCACTCCTGAGCTGCGCCACGGTACTGTCGATTATGCTCCAAAACACCTCAGCCGCCCCCGGCCGCCTCCGCACCCTCAACCTCGTCATGGCCGCGCTCCACGCCGCCCAGGCCGTCGCCGTCCTCGCCCTCTCCAACAACTTCGCCCTCCCCGTCACCGCCACCTTCCTCGAAGGCCCACCCGGCGTCGATCAACCCACCCTCACCACCTGGTTCCACCTCAACCTCGGCTACGGCGTCGCCGCCTTCCTCCTCCTCTCCGCCGCCGCCCACCTCATCATCGCCAGCCCCACCATCTATCCCTGGTACCTCCGCAACCTCCACGAAGGCCGCAACTACGCCCGCTGGATCGAATACTCCCTCTCCGCATCGCTCATGATCGTCCTCATTGCCATGCTCAGCGGCATCGGCGATATCGCCGCCCTCGTCGCCCTCTTCGGCGTCAACGCCTCAATGATCCTCTTCGGCCTCCTCATGGAGCACTACGAACGCCCGGGTGAAGCCAACTGGCTCACCTTCTGGCTCGGCAGCCTCGCCGGCCTCGTCCCCTGGATCGCCATCGGCATCTACTTCATCAGCCCGGGCAGCGAAGCCAGCCCACCCGGCTTCGTCCTCGCCATCTACATCTCACTCTTCATCTTCTTCAACAGCTTCGCCCTCAACATGGCGCTCCAGTACGCCCGCATCGGCCCCTGGCGCAGCTACCTCTACGGCGAACGCGCCTACATCCTCCTCTCCCTCATCTCCAAATCCGCCCTCGCCTGGCAAGTCTTCGCCGGCGCCCTCGCCGCCTAACCCACCCCCGAGCCGCGAAGCGTCCTCCGAGGGTCGAAGACCCCGCGAAGCATCTTTCGTCCGGCCTTGTCCTGCCCACCCAGAATCACCCACCCGAGCCCGGAAACGATCACACCTCCACAGCCACTCTCACAGGCGCGAAGCGTCTACCGAGGCCCGCCGCCCCTAGCTCGGGAGCGACCAGACCTCCCCCTCCGGAGCCTCCCCACTCAACCGAAACCGAGGTAACCCCAACCCATCTCCCAGGTCCGCAAACTCCACCTCAACCCGCGCGCCGATTTGAACTCGCGACTCAGGCTCCGGATTCCCCTCCGCGTCCACCAGACTCGAAATCAGCCGCAGCCCATCGTCCGCCGTCGGATACTCCCGCTGCTCGTCCAACTCCACGAGGATGATCGCGTACGACCCGTGCTCCCGATACGCCGGGTGAATCGGATGCATCACCTGCCCGTACGAATAAATCGTCCCCTTCCCCGAAACCTCGCTCCACTCCCAGTCCAACGACGTGCAGAACGGGCACGCGTTCCCCACCGGATACCGCAGGTGCCGGCACGCCTCGCACTGCTGCAGCACCAGCCGACCCTCCGCCGCCGCCTGCAACCACTCGAGGTGCTCCGGATCATTCGACGCAATATTGACTTCGACTCCGAGATACTCCGACATCGTCCTGACCCCTCTACGGTTTCCGCATAATCAGCGCCGAACCCGTCGTCGGACTCGCCCAGCCCAGGTTCATCGTGATCTCCACATCCCGAGCTTGCCGGCAGCCGCCCTCGCTGTAGTCGTACGTATGCTCGCCCTGCTCCCAGTGTGGACAGTAGTCGTCCGCCTGCCCCCGAAGCTGCCGAACATTCTCAGCCACCAGCGCAATCCCGTGCGTATAGCCCTCGCACAAATGCCCGCCGCTCGTATTGTTCGGACGCGCGCCCCCCAGCTCGATAATCCCGCTCGAAACGTAATCCCCGCCCTCGCCCTCCTTGCAGAAGCCGTACGCCTCAAGCTGCAACATCGTCGTGAACGTGAACGCATCGTACGAACCCGTCACATCCACATCCTCAGGCGTAATCCCCGCCTGCCCGAACACAATCGGCGCCGCGTAATGCCCCGCCACCCGCGAGATCGGCCCCCGAGTCCAGTGGTACCCCGCCTGCGGCTTACTCGTCCTGCCGGCCACACCCATGATCACCGCCGGCGTCTGCTTCAGACTCCGCGCGCGCTCCATCGTCGTCACGATGATCGCGCTCCCGTTGTCCGTCTCCACGCAGCAATCCAGCAGATGCAACGGCTTCGTAATCCACCTGGAATCCAGCACGTCCTGCACCGTCACCCGCTTCGGGTAATACGCCTTCGGGTTATTCGAAGCGTGCTTGCTGTGCGCCACCTTCACCGCCGCCACCTGCTCGCTCGTCGTCCCGTACTCGTACATATGCCGCATGAACGAAGGCGCGAAACTCTGCCCCGCCGAATTCATCCCATAAATTCCCTGGTCCAACGCCCGACCACGGAACACCGGCGCCTGCCGCCCCGTCCCCCCAATCCGCGCCTCCGTGTAGCCATTCATCGCCCGGAAGATCGCAACCGTGTTGCACATCCCCACCTCAATCGCGCCCATCGCCAACCCGATCAACGCCTCAGTGCTCGAACCGCCCCCATCGCAGTCCATATAGAAATTCAGCCGAATCCCCAGATCACTCGCAATCGTCGGCGACCCCGTCGAATCATTCCCCGAGTACGACAGCATCCC
>JABIST010000259.1 GCA_018700215.1 Dehalococcoidia bacterium
GGCCGGGATTTTGACACGGTGGTCGTCGGCATCACGCCACCATCAGGTTGCTCGGGTTTCAGCACCCAGCATTCATGTGGGCCGGGCCCTGGCAGTTGTCCTGGACATACGGGCTCCACAAGCCCTTGATGTAGGTCACGAGGCCGAGCACCTCCTGCTCGGTCAGCAGATGCTCCCAGGCGATCATCCGTGAGTTCCTGGGGGACCCTTCCAGGATCGTTTGAATGAGTTGGTCATCGGTGTGGTGCCAGGCATGGCCGGTGTCATCCAGGGGCGGCGCGACGAATCCATAGGCGTCCTGGGCGTAGATGTCGTCCGGTCGTTCACCGACTCCGCTCACGCCATGACAAGCCACGCAATAGGTGGTGAAGAGCGCCTGACCATCGAGTACCGAGCCGCCAGAAAGACCGCCCGCCGACGACGATTCGACCGCGTCTCCGCGACCGAGCGCCGATGGCAACATCACTGCTGCGAGAACGGCAGCGCCCAGTAGTAGTGCCGCTCCCGTGATCAGCGTGCGTCGCGGCAGGATGGGCCAACGCTGTCCCCGTCTCTTGCGTGGCTGGTGGTCGCGTCTGCTCGTCGTGCGTTTCGGCACTGTCGCCGTCTCCCACTCGGAGGCTTGTTTGCCTCCATGAGCTGAAGCTAAGGCTGGTGCCCACGTGCGTCTCCCGCCCGTTCGAATAGTTGGGGCTCCCGAACGTCATCCACTTTGGCGGACCATGTTCCCGCTCGCTGTGGGTTCGCTCTTTGGACGTTGGCGAAGAGAGCTCTGCGCTACCAGGAGTCGATGAAGGGCCGCTTCTTGCCTTCTCTGACAGGGGTTGGTGGGAGGGACTTGAGGAGGCCGGCGAGCCAGCGTCGGGAGTCCGCCGGGTCGATCGTGTCATCGATGCCGAATGCGGCGGCACGGTTGATGGCTTTGCCGGCTTCGTAGGCCTGGTCGACGCGGTCCTGGTAGGCCTCGAGGCGTTCCTCGGGGTCTTCGATGGCGGCGAGTTCCTTGCGGTAGCCAAGTTTGACCGAGCCCTCGATGCCCATGCCGTGAAATTCGCCGGTGGGCCAGGCGACGGTGTAGAGCGGCTGCGTGTAGTTGCCGCCGGCCATGGCGATCGCGCCAAGGCCGTACGCCTTCCGAATGATGATGGTGAAGGAGGGCACTTCGAGGTTGGAGCCGACGAGGAACATGCGGTTGGCGTGGCGGACGAGGGCGGTGCGTTCGATTTCTGGGCCGACCATGATCCCGGGGGTATCGCAGAGGAAGAGGACTGGGATATCGAAGGCGTCGCAGATCTGCATGAAGCGGGCGCCCTTGTCGGCGGCGTCTGAGTCGATGGCGCCGCCGATGTGGGCAGGGTTGTTGGCGACGATGCCGACGGGGCGGCCTTCGACACGGATGAACGAGGTGACCATGCCGTGCCCGAAGCCCTTGCGGAGTTCGAGGACGGAGCCGATGTCCGCGATCGTGTCGATCACCTCTCGGATGTTGTAGACGCGGAGGCGGTTCTCGGGGACGATGCGGCGCATTTTGCGCTGGTCGGGCGCTTCCCAGTCGCTGACGGTGCCCTGGAAGTAGGAGAGGTACTGCTTGGCGACCTCGATCGCTTCGACTTCGTCCTCGACAGCGATATCGACGACGCCGTTAGGGACCTGGACGTCCATGCCACCGATGTCCTCCGGCGCGAAGACGCCGAGGCCGCCGCCTTCAATCATGGCGGGGCCGCCCATGCCGATGTTGGAGTTGGCTGTGGCGATGATGATGTCACAGCAGGCGAGGACGGAGGCATTGCCAGCAAAGCAGCGGCCGGAGGTGATACCGACGAGCGGGATCAGGCCACTGAGCTGGGGGAAGTGGGCGAAAGTCTGACTGCCGCCGCCACCCTCGTCAGTGTCGCCGGGGCGACCGCCGCCGCCTTCGGAGAAGAGAACGAGCGGGGTACGGGTGCGGGCGGCGACATCGATCATGCGGTCGGTCTTGCGGTGGTTGCGCTGCCCCTGGGTACCGGCGAGGACTGTGTAGTCGTAGGCGATGAGGGCGACGCGGTCCGCGGGGTTCTCGAACTTGTCGCCGTTGACCGAGCCGATGCCGATCACCATGCCATCAGCGGAGGTCTTCTCGATCAGGTCCTCGAGCGATCGGCGGCGCCGCTGGGCGGCGAGGACGAGCTGGCCGTACTCAACGAAGCTGCCTTCGTCGAAGAGCTGGGCGACGCTCTCACGGGTGGTCTGCTGGCCGGTGCGGCGACGGCGGTCGACGGCCCACTGGCGGGCGGAATCGAGAGTGGTAGCGCGGCGGGTTTCGACCTCGTCGAGGTCGGGGCGGAAGTAGTCGAGGTCGACCTCTTCGACTTCAACGTCATCGGCGGCGGCGACCTCAGACTCTTCGATGAAGAGGAGCGGCTGGTTGTCGTAGATGGTGTCGCCGACGGTGACGAGGATGCGGCGGACGATGCCCGCAGTGGTGGCGACCACCTCGTGCTCCATCTTCATCGCTTCCATGATCAGGAGCTGCTGGCCGACGCGGACTTCGTCGCCCTCGGCGATGTCGATGGCGACGATGGTGCCCTGGACGGGTGCGCCGACGGCGACGGTGCCCTCGGGAGCTGGTGCCGCCTCAGGGATGGGGGAGCCAGAGGCGGTGGCGCTGCTAGCGAGCGTGCGGTCGCGGGAGGCGATGCCGTGGGAGAGGACGGCGAGCGGATCGGTGGTACCGAGTTCGACGCCGGCGTGGAGCGGGGCGACATCCGGAACGGCGGCCTCCTCGAAGAAGAGGCGTGGGTGCTCGGCAGCCGCGGCGGTGGCGAGGTCTGCCATGTGGTCGTCGACGAAGCGGGTGTACAGGTTGGCTGAGGTGACTTCGGGGTTGCGGACGAGCGCCTGGAGGAACGGGACGTTGGTATCGACACCCTCGATACGGAACTCGCAGAGGGCGCGGTAGGTGCGGGCGAGCGCGTCGTGGAAGCTGGGCGACGGAGTGTGGGTGATTAGCTTGGCGAGCAACGAGTCGTAGCGAGGGCTGGTGGTGTAGCCGGCGTAACCGAAGGTATCGACGCGAATGCCAGGGCCGGTGGCGGGCTCGAAGACTGAGATGAGACCGCCGGAGGGGACTGTGGCGCCATCGGCTCGCATCGTCTCCATGTTGACACGGGCCTGGATGGCGACGCCTCGAGGGTTCGGGTGCCGGCGGGGGACGCCGATCTCATCGAGCGAGCGGCCGGCAGCGAGTTCGATTTGGAGGCGCACGAGGTCAACAGAGGTGACCTCCTCGGTGATCGTGTGTTCGACCTGGAGTCGGGCGTTGGCCTCGATGAAGGCGAAGGTGGAGTCGGGGCCGAGATCGGTCGCGTCGACGAGAAACTCGACGGTGCCGAGGGAGTTGTAGCTGGTGGCTTCGCCGAGCGAGACAGCAGCATCGATGATTCGCTGGCGGAGTTCGTCGGGGAAGCCCGGTGCTGGAGCGATCTCGACGAGCTTCTGGTGGCGGCGCTGGATGGAGCAGTCGCGCTCGCCGAACTCGGCGATGGCGCCACTGCCGTCACCGGCGATCTGGACTTCGATGTGGCGGGCGCGGGGGACGAGCTGCTCGACGTAGACGTCGCCGTTACCGAAGGCGGCTTTGGCCTCGGAGCTGGCGCGCTTGTAGAGCTCATCGACCTCGGAGGCGTCGGAGACGATGCGGACGCCACGACCGCCGCCGCCAGCGAGGGCTTTGATAATCATCGAGGCGCTGTGCGGGAGCTGGGCGAAGAAGTCGTGAGCTTCCTCGACGGTGATGGCGTGGTCGAGGCCGGGGAGAATCGGGACGCCCGCGTCCGCTGCAGCCTGCCGGGCACGAACCTTGTCGCCGAACAGCTCGAGCATCTCCGTGCGGGGGCCGACGAAGGTGATGCCGGCATCCGAGCAGGCGCGAGCGAGCGCGGGATTCTCGGAGAGGAAGCCGTAGCCGGGGTGGATGGCGTCGGCGCCGGTGGCGCGGGCAGCCTCGATCACCTGCGCGACGTTGAGGTAGGCCATGGCGCCGGCGCCGGGGAGCTGGTGGACCTCGTCAGCCTTGCGGGTGTGGAGGGACGCGGCGTCGTCCTCGGGAGCGATGGCGACGGTGGGGATTTCGAGCTCCGCGGCGGCGCGCATGATGCGGATGGCGATTTCGCCGCGATTGGCGACGAGCAGCTTGGTAATCGGCATCGGTGGGGCCTCTCGGTGAGCGGTCGGAAGGGTCGCGCGCCCTCGAAAGGTCGCCCGCCGGCTGGGGTAGGGGGTGTTTGTACCGCGCGGAGCGGTGGTGAGGCTAGTTGGTGGCGGGGTGGCGGAGCACGGAGGCACCAGCGCGAGCAGAGGCGACGAACAGCACTAGTAGCGCCGGCCTTCTTCGATCAGCTCACGGATGGTCACGTCGCCGAGTTTGTGTGTGCGCCGAAACTCACGCAGTTCGGCGATCACTTCATCGACCGGCCGCGCCTGATCGTCTGCGACAGGGACCAGGCGAGCTACCGGGAGACCGCGTTTCGTGATGGTGAGGCTCTCGCCAGCGGCGACTTCCTTGAGAAGTCGCGAAAGATGTGTCCTGGCTGCCGATGCGCCAACGATCTTCCTGGGAGGCTCCGACGCTAGATGTTCGTTTACGCCTCGGTGGCCCAGATCTTGCGGCGCTGTTGGTAGGTGTCCCAGGCGAGGTCGACGTCCTTCAGGTAGCGCGGGAGCTCCTCGAGGCGGAGGGCCTGCGGGCCATCGACGAGGGCTTCCACCGGCTGGGGGTGGAAGTCGACGAGGACCATGTTGGCTCCGGAGATGACGCCCTGGGCGGTGACGTGGGCGATATCGAGGATGCCGTCCGGGGCGACGGCGCGGTCGCCGACGGAGTGGGACGGGTCGATGCATACGGGCATGCGGGTGAGGCGCTTGATGATCGGGACGTGGCCGAAGTCGACCATGTTGCGGTGTGGTGCGCCAAAGTCAGTGCGCATACCTCGGAGGCAGAAGATGACGTTGGCGTTGCCCTCGGAAGCAAGGTACTCGGCGGCGTTGAGTGAGTCGTTGAGGGTGATGCCGAAGCCGCGCTTCACGAGCACCGGGTAGGTCTGCTGTCGGCCAACGGCCTTCAGTAGTTCGAAGTTCTGGCTGTTGCGGGTGCCGATCTGGAGCATGACGCCGGTGGGGCGACCAGCCTGTTCGAGGGCGGTGTCGATCTCTTCGATCTGGGAGTCGTGGGTGATCTCCATGGCGATCACTTTGATGCCGTACTGGCCGGCGAGTTCGAAGACGTAGGGGAGGCAGTCCTTGCCGTGGCCCTGGAAGGAGTACGGGTTGGTGCGGGGCTTGTATGCGCCCATGCGGGTGGTGGTGTGGCCGAGCGCCTGGAGCGACTTCATCATCAGCTCGACGTTCTCGGGAGTGTCTACGGCGCAGAGGCCGGGGAAGACGTTGAGGGTGTCCTGGCTGAATTCGATGCCGTTGTAGCTGAAGCCGGTCTCGGCCTGCTGGTCACCCTGGCGGCCGAGCACTCGGTAGGCCTGGGAGATGCGGACGACGCGCTGGACGGCGGGGAGTGCGGCGATCTGGTCGAGTTCGACGGCCTGCGTGTTGCCCAGCAGGTAGACCTCGGTGAGTTTGTGCTCTTCGCCCTGAATGGTACGGACGTTGAGTTCGATGCCGGGAAGGTTCTGGAGGGCCTCCCAGGTCCGCTTGTATTCGGGGCTGTCTTCATCGATGTCGGGGCGGAGGATGGCAAGCATGGGGGAGCCTCGGGTCTCAGTAACCTGCTGGGGGTCGCACTAGCGTAGCGCGGGAGCGCGTGGCGTTGGAGTGGGCGAGCCTGCTAGAACGCGATCACGCAGCGGCCGCGGGTGCCTCCGGCCTCGAGGCGACGATGGGCCTCAGCCGCTTCTTCGGGTGGGTAAGAGACGGCGACGCGGAGTGTGAGTGTGCCTTCCTCGGTCTGCTGGCGCAGGCGATCGAGTAGGTCCGCACGGTGGTCGTAGTTGCGGACGCTAGTGGCGTGGAAGGTGATGCCACGCTCCTCGTCGCCCTGCCAGCCGCGTACGGAGACGAAGCCACCGCCATCGCGGATCGCGCCGGTCGCGAGCTGCATCTGCACGGCGCCATCCGCGAGCGCGTCGACGCCGTCTGGGGCGACCTCGCGGATGCGAGCAGCGACATCATCGCCACGCCGCACGACGATGTCGGCACCGAGGTCTTTGACGAGCTGCTCATCGGCCTCGGAGGCGTCGGCGATGACGCGGAGGCCGTCCGCCTTCGCGAGCTGGACGACGTAGCCGCCGTAGCAACCGGCGGCGCCGGTGACGGCGAGGGTCTGGCCAGGTTGCAGCGCGAGCTGATCGAGCGACTGGCGGGCGGTGAGTCCGTTCATCGGAAGGGTGGACGCCTCGATGTGGGTGGAGCCCTCGGGTGCTCTCGTCACCGAGTCGGCAGAGAGCACGATGCTCTCGCGGTATGCGCCGTGGCTGCCGGTGGGGATGACCATGGCCATGACCGCGTCGCCGACGGCGAGATCGGTCTCAGTACCCGCTCCGACTTCGTCGATCACGCCAGCGATGTCCATGCCAGGGATGTACGGCGGCGCGAGCTTGCTCAGGGCTTCGGCCCTGGCGCCGTCGCGGATGGCGGTGTCCGTTGGATTGACGGTGGCGCCGTGCACGCGGATGCGTACTTCGCCAGCAGCGGCGTGCACCTCAGGGAGGTCGACGACCTGCAGCACCTCGGGGCCTCCGAACTCGATGACTCCAACTCCACGCATGGCGGCTCGCTTCCCTGTGTGCGGGTGGGAACGGCCCACCTCGTGCTAATCAAGACCGTTCGAAGACTGTAGCTAGTTGAGGACACCGTCTGCCACGAGGCTGGCGATATCGGTGTCGGTGAAGCCGAGGACCTCGCGGAGGATCTCGGAGGTGTGCTCGCCCATCTGGGGGGCGCGGCGCATGGGGGCGAGGTGGCCGTCGACGCGGACGGGTTCGGAGTGGGTGAGGAAGCTGTACTGCTCGTCGTCGCGCTGCAGCGGGACGAGGTGGTGGCCGGACAGGTGCGGGTCGCGAGTGACGTTGTCCTCGAGATCTTCGACGACGCCAGCGATCACGCCTGCCGATTGGAGGTAATGCATCGCGTCCCAGGTATCGCGTTCGCGGGTCCAGTCAGCGATGAGCGCGTCGAGCTCGTCCTCGGAGGCACGGCGGGCGTCGAGGGTGGCGTAGCGCGGGTCCTCGACAAGATCGGGGTGGCCGAGGGCGGTGGCGAGGTGGCGCCAGTCGTCGTCGGACTCGCAGGCGATCGCGAGCCAGCGGTCGTTGCCAGCGCAGGGGTAGGCGCCGTGGGGGACGGCGTTGCGGGAGCGATTGCCGATGCGGGGCGGGAGCTGGTTGTTGGCGGTGACCTCGAGGATGTTGGGGCCGAGCAGGTTGATGCCGGCTTCGGACTGAGCGAGCTCGATGAACTGGCCTTCGCCCGTGCGCTCGCGGCGGTGGAGGGCGGACATGAGGGCAGAGACAGCAAAGTAGGGGGCCGCAAAGTCTGAGTAGAGCGGAGCGATACCGGTGGGTGGGCGGTCGGAAAAGCCCATGTTCTGGCTGAGTCCGCTGTAGGCGATGATGCCGTTCCCGTACGAGCCGAAGGCCTGGTACGGGCCGTTCATGCCCATGACCGGCATGGTGAGCATGATGATGTCTGACTTCACCTTGCGCAGGTCTTCGTAGCCGAGTCCCCAGAGATCCATACGGTCCGGCGTGTAGTTGTTGGTGACGATGTCCGCGTGGGCGACCAGCTCCTTGATCAGCTCGATGCCACGCGGGTTCTTGAGATTGATGGCGAGCGAGCGCTTGCCGACGTTGGCGTCGCCGAAGACACCGTTGGTGTTGATGCTGCCGGGCTCGGTGGGCTGCACTCCGGTGATGCGGATCGTGTCCGGGCGCGACTCCGACTCGATCTTGAGGATGTCGGCGCCGTAGTTCGCGAGCACACGCGAGGTGAGCGGGCCAGCGAGCATCCAGAAGAAGTCGACGACGCGGATGCCCTCGAGGGGGCGGTAGACCTCGGAGCTGTCGCCGCCGCCGTGGAGTTGGGGAGCTGGCTCGCTCGGCTCGTCGGGGAGTGAAGCGAGGATCTCGTCGGTGTGTTCACCGAGGGCCGGGGCGCGCATGCCTCGGTTGGGTGGGGTCTCGGAGAAGCGGTAGCAGGGGCCGACGTCGGTCAGCTCTGTGTCGAGCTGAGGGACATGCGCGGTGGCGAAGAAGTCGCGTTCGAGGAGCTGATCGAGCTCGGTGAGGTCTCGGGCGTCGTTCACGGGCATCGTGAGCATGCGACGGCGCTGGCCATCGATGAAGATGTGGCGCCGCGGGTAGCGGGAGCAGAGTTCGCCGACGGCTGCTGCGATCATCTCGGGGTGCTCCTGGCGGATCACGGGGTCGAGCCAGCGAGTTTCCTCGGCGGTGTCGATGATGCCTTCTTCTTCGAGCCAGCCGGTGAAGTTGGGCCAGAGGGCGGGCGCGCCGACGGGGACAGTGAAGCTGATCCAGGCGCCGTCCTGGCAGGGGTAGAGGCTGCGGGCGCTCAGACCGGGGGCGAGGCCGACACGCGCTGGGATTCGCTGGTGCCAGTGGTAGATGTTCGCGTTCGCGGTCTGGAGCGTGGAGATGGAGGCGGCTTCCTGCACCGAGCCGTCGATGCGGTGCCCTCCTCGGTTGTCGCGATCCCGCCCGACGAGGGCGGTGAGCAGCGTGGCGACGGTGGCGATGGCGCCCATGTGGTTCGCCTGGTCGGCGCCCGGGACGTTGGGCGGGTCCTCGGGATAGCCGTTGAGGTACATCAGGCCGCTGGTGGCCGCACCGATCAGGTCATTGCCACGGTAGTCGGCGAGCGGGCCCTCCTGACCGAACGGCGTGACCGTGGCATAGAGCAGTCCCGAGTTCGTCGCTCGAAGAGCTTCGAAGCCGATGCCGCGTTCATCCATCGAGCCAACCGGCTCTGCCTCGAGAACTGCGTCGGCGCTAGCGGCGAGGCGACGGAAGGTGGCGGCGTCCTCGGGAGCATCGAGGTCGAGGACGAGGCTGCGCTTGCCCTGGTTGTAGTGGAGGTGGTGGAGGCTGCGTTCGATGCCGTGCTCGGAGGCAAGGTAGGGGTAGCGGTGGCGGGTGGGCGCGCCCTCGGGTGGTTCGACAAGGATGACTTCGGCCCCGAGTTCGGCGAGCTGGCGACCGGCGAAGGCGGCAGCGATCGAGGCGACCTCGATGATGCGCACGCCATCGAGCGGCGGGGGTGCTGGGGCGTCGGTTGGTGGTGTGGTCATGGGGAGCGATTGAAGCGGAACGGCGGGAGTGTGACTAGCCGGGAGCGTGCAGAGGCGGGGAAGTCCACGCGAAGCCTCGGCTGGCTCTTCGCTAGATGATGCCGGCGTCGCGGAGCTTGGTGATGTCGTCCCAGTCGTAGCCGAGTTCGAGGAGGGTCTCCTCGGTGTGCTGGCCGAGTTCGGGGGCGGGGCCCTGGATTCCGCCGGGGGTCTCGCTCAGCTCGAAGGGAATGCCAACGGCGCGATGGCCGGGGAAGTTGTGGTGTTCGACGTTGGCGAGGTAGCCATTCTGCCAGAACTGGTCCTCGGTAGCCACCTGGGCGTAGCTGTAGACAGGACCGCATGGCACATCGGCGGCGATCAGGGCGTCGAGCCAGTGCTGGCGTGTGTCCTTGAGGAAACTCTGGCGCAGCTCCTCGCGCAGCCACTCGGAGTTCTGGGCACGGGCAAAGGGATCGGCGGACTGGGGGTTGGTGATCAGGTCGTCGCGGCCGATCGCGGTGCAGAGCAGCGGCCAGTGCTTCGGGGTGAGCACACCGATCGTGAGCCACTGGCCTTCACTGTCCTCGTACGCATTGAAGGCGGCGTTGACGTACTTGCTGGTGGGCTCGTCCTCAATGTGGAGGTAGCGCTGGATGCTGAGCGCCTGGAGCGTGGTCATGGCGCCCATCTGGGAGCTATCGACCTTCTGGCCGATGCCATAGCGCTCGCGGGCGACTAGGGCGGTCATGATCGCGTAGGCGAAGACCATGCTGCCGACCTGATCCGCGAGCCCCCAGGCGATCTGGATCGGGTCGTTACCCGGCCCGCCCGCCTGGCCGATCATGGCGCCGGTCATGCCCTGGGTGACGATGTCGAAGGAGCCTCGAGAGGCCCACTCACCGCGAGCGCCAAAGCCACTGTTGACCGCGTAGATGAGTCTCGGGTTCAGCTTGTGCACTTCGTCATAGCTGAACCCGAGACTGTCGAGCAGGCCCGGGCGGAAGTTCTCGGTCAAGACGTCCGCGTCGCTGATCAGACTGCGGATGATTTCGGCGCCCTCGGGGGTACCGAAGTCGACGGTGATGCTGCGCTTGCCGCGGTCGAGCGCTTCGAAGTAGGCGCAGAAGCCATCTTCCTGGCGGCCGA
>JABIST010000247.1 GCA_018700215.1 Dehalococcoidia bacterium
CGGATATCTCAAGACGTTCTGGGGTGCTGAGGAGACCGCATTCCAGGCGGAGGCGAGTCTGGCCGATCCGCTGCCGTGACGTCCGTCAGTCGTCGGATGTGGCGGACGACGGTGGAGGTTCGGGTGCCGGGTAGCGCTCTTGGAAGAAGGCCCAGGTGGCGGTGGTGAGGCGCTGGGCGAAGGGGATGTCGTCGTACTTGGTGGGGACGCGCTGGGAGAAGAAGGAGATGGCGTAGGCGAGCTGCTCGCCGTCGCGTTCGAAGCGAACGATTCCGATGTCGTTGTCGACGTACCAGCCGGCGTTGGTGGGGAAGAAGCCGTTCTTGTGGCTGACGAGGGCGTTGGGCTCGTCTGGGCCGTAGCCGGTGAGGTAGTTGAGGCCGGGCTTCACCTCGGCCATCTTCGCGAGCAGGTAGTCCCGCCACTGCTCGGTCAGTAGGTCGCCGCTGTAGAGGGCGGTGAGGGCGCGGTTGGTATCGACGACAGTGCTCCAGTTGTTGCGGTCGACCCCGAGGGAGTGCTGCTGGTAGCCGGGTGGGTGGTCGAGGACCGTGTCGCCCATCTCGAGGACCGCGACCAAGTCAGCGACACGCTGGACGCCGGCGATGATGTCGCCATCGCCGACGATGCGGTAGAGGTCGCGAGCGGTGACGGGGTTGCTGCTGAAGATGGTGCGGCTGATGAGGTCGCCGACTTCCGCTTCGTCGTAGCGGCCGTTCTGGACATCGACGGTGGCCTGGAGGATTACGAAGAAGTTGCTGACGCAGCCGGTGTAGTGCGGGCGATCGAGGCCGATGCCGACGCTCTCTCCGGTCTGCAGATCGGTGACAGCGAAGGCGTACTCGCCTCCGGCGACGTTGCCGGCGAGCAGGCGATCGAGGGTGTCCTGCAGCTCGGTGATCGGCGCCTGTGGTTCGGGGAGTGGGTCCAGCTCGGGTGGTGGCGTGGGGGCGGGAGTTGGCGTCACGGCCGGGGTGGGCTGTGCGGTGGGTGTCGGCGTCGAAGGGGATGCGGTGGCTGAGGCGGTTGGGGTGGGTGTTGCGGCCGGAGCGGAGTTGCAGGCGGTGAGCAGGAGGAGCAGCGGCAGCAGTAGCAGGGCGGCGAGTCGTGCGGCTGAGGTTGGGAGTGCTCGCCTCATCTACGACCAGTCTAGTCGGGTGCGGCTAGTCGTCGATCGTGATCGCGGGGTCGGGCGCGGGGTAGCGCTCCTGGAAGAAGCGCCAGGTGGCGGCTGAGAGGCCCTGGCCGAGTGGGAGGTCGTCGTACTTGTTCGGTACATGCTGGGAGAAGAACGAAACGGCATAGGCGTATTGTTCCCCGTCGCGTTCGAAGCGGACGATTCCGATGTCGTTATCGACGTACCAGCCGGCGCTGGTGGGGAAGAATCCGTTCTTGTGGCTGACGGGGACATCGGGGCCGATGGAGGTGAGGTAGTTGAGGCCGGGCTTCACGGCGGTCATCTTCTCCAGCAGGTAGTCGCGCCACTCCTGGGTGAGCAGGTCGCTGCCGTAGAAGGCCGCGAGGCCGCGGTTCATATCGGTGACGGTGGTCCAGTTGTTGGAGCTGATGCCGAGCGATTCGCTGCCGTAGGCGGGCGGGTGGTCCAGGATCGTGTCGTCCAGTTCGAGCGCATCGATCAGTGTGGCGACGCGCCCGACTCCGGAGACGATGTCGCTGCCATCCTCGTCGAATTGTTCGTTGGTCCAGATGCGTTCCGGGGCGATGGTGCCGAGCACGCCGTAGAGCTGGCGGGCGCCGTAGGCGCTACTGCTCCAGACGATCTTGCTGATGAGCTCGCCGACGCGCGGTTCCTCGAGGCGACCGTCCTGGACATCGATGGTGCCCTGGAGGAGGGCGAAGAAGGAGACGGTGCAGCCGGTGTAGTGCGCCTGGGTCAGGTTGATGCCGACGGTTTCGCCGGTCTGGAGGTCAGTGACGGCGAATGCGTAATTGCCCTCGGCGGAGTTGCGGGCGTAGATGGCCGAGAGTGTGGCCTGCAGATCCGACATTGGAGTGGCGGGCGCGATCGATAGCGGGGCGGGGGTGGGTTCAGGCTCGGGCGCGGCGAGGATTGGCGTGCTGGTAGCTGCGGCGACGGGCGCGGGCGTCGGCGTCGCGGTGGGGGCGGCAGTCGGA
>JABIST010000260.1 GCA_018700215.1 Dehalococcoidia bacterium
CCTCCGCCCCCGCCTACCTCGGCTTCGCCGTCGGCATGCCCGGCCTGCTCGTCTCACTCCCCGCCGGAGCCATCGCCGACCGTGTCGACCGACGTCGCCTCGTCGTCGCCGTCTCCCTCGGAGGCGCCGCCTTCCTCGCAGGTACCGCTGCGCTGATCTTCGCGGACCTGATCGGATTGCCACTCGCCATGCTCATGGCCTTCGGCGTCGGCTCAGCCGTCTCAACCGCCACGCCCACCCTCCAGGCCATGGTCCCCCAGCTCGTCCCGCCTGAACGCCTCATGAGCGCCGTCGGCCTCCAGAACATGGGCCAGTCTGGCGCTCAATTCATCGGCGTCATGGTCGGCGGCGGCAGCATCAGCCTCATGGGCCTCGGGCCCTCCTTCTCGCTCTGGGCCGCTCTCATGCTGCTCGCCGCGCTGCTCATGTGGCTCGTCCACCTCCCACCCTACGAGCGCGCCGAACGCACCGAAGGCAACATCATCACCTCCGTCCTCCGAGACATCCGGGGCGGCATCGGCTACTCCTTCGCCGCTGATCCCCTCCGCTCGATCATGACCGTCGCCCTCTTCATGGGCACCGGCGTCGCCGCCTACACCATCCTCATGCCAGACATCGGACAGAACCAGCTGGGGCTCGGCGCCTTCCACACCTCGCTGCTCTTCGCCATCCTCAGCGTCGGGATGATCGCCTCATCGCTCTACCTCGCCTCCCGCGACGAAGTCCCGCGCCAGGGTCTGCTCTTCCTCATCACCGCGCTCTTCTTCGGCCCCGGTGTCATCGTCATCGGCCTCTCGGACAGCTACTGGATCACCGCCACCATGATGCTCATCTGGGGCCTCTCCGGCGGCGTCATGTTCACCACCCTCCGCACCCTCCTCCAGACCCACACCGAACCCGCCATGATGGGCCGTGTCATGAGCCTCTTCGCCCTCACCTTCAACGGTCTCCTCCCCATCTCCGCCGTCTACGTCGGCCTCATGCGCAGCCACTTCGGCCCCGGCGACGCGCTCGCGATCATGGGCCCCTTCATGCTCGCCGGCACCCTCGTTATCGCCCTCCGTTCCCAGCTCCGTCACACATAGCCACCCACGACGAACACCCACCGAGCGACGACTAGCAGCTACATCCAGTAAAGTGACCCGCTCACGAGAGGCGAATCACCCTGGCGACCGAGCAACTCCCGCCGACTGACGAGCAACCCACACCTCGCGAACGAAGCCCCATTCGCGAGGTGCTCGCGCTGCGCGACTTCCGCCTCTACTGGGGAGCCCAGTTCCTCGCCGCGCTCATCGGCGGCATCTCCCGCTTCGCCTTCGTCTGGATGGCGCTCGAAATCAGCGACAGCGCCACCGCCCCCGCAATGCTCGGCTTCGCCGTCGGCATCCCTGGCCTCATCGTCTCGCTGCCCGCCGGCGTGATCTCGGATCGGATGGATCGTCGCGTCCTCGTCATCTGGGTCTCACTCGCGGGTGCCATCGTGCTCGGTGCCACCTCCGCCGTGCTCTGGGCCGACATGATCAATCTCCCCATCGCAATGGTGCTCGCATTCGGCGTCGGCACGGCGGTCGCCATCTCCACGCCCGCACTTCAGGCCATGGTCCCGCAACTGGTCCGGCCCGAACGACTCATGAACGCGGTCGGTCTGCAAAACATGGGCCAATCCGTCGCCCAGATCGCCGGTGCCGTCATCGGCGGCGGTGCCATCACCCTCTACGGGCTCGGTCCCGCGTTCGCCATCTTCACTGGCATCATGCTCGCGGCAGTCGCCCTCATGTGGCTCGTCACCCTCCCGCCCTACGAACGTGCTGAGCGAGCAGCAGGCAGCGCCATCCCCTCCATGCTCCGCGATATCTGGGGCGGCCTGAACTACGCCGGCGGCCGTGACCCACTCCGCTCGTTGATCATCGTCGGCCTCTTCATGGGCTCCGGCATCGGTGCCTACAGCATCCTCATGCCCGATATCGGCAAGAACGAACTCGGGCAAAGCGCGTTCGCCACCTCACTGCTCATCGGCATGCTCAGCGTCGGCATGGTCACCACCTCGCTCTTCCTCGCCTCACGCCACCACGTCAGCCGCCGAGGGCTCATGTTCCTCGCCGCCTTCAACTGCTTCGGCCCCGGCCTCATGGCCATCGGCCTCTCCAACAGCTACGCACTCACCGTCGTCATCATGATCATCTGGGGCGGCTGTGGTGGTGTCCTCATGACCTCGCAACGCACCCTCCTCCAGGCTCATACCGAACAGCACATGATGGGCCGCGTCATGGCCCTCTTCGCGCTCACCTTCAACGGCCTCTTGCCCATATCCGCCGTCTACGTCGGCCTCATGCGCTCACACTTCGGCCCTGGCGACACCCTCGCCATCATGGGCGCCGTCATGGCCGCCGGCGCCATCCTGATCGCCTCCCGCTCCCAGCTTCGCCACATGTAACCCCCGAGGCGACCCAACCTCCGAGGATTACTCCCCTTCAGCCCCCACCTGACTCAAATTCGACGTCACCGTGATCGACCCATTCGGAATCGTGTGTACCCCACCGTCGTCGCTCTGCAACGTCGTCCGACGCAGCGATAGCCCAATCACCTCACCCTCCACACCACTCAACTTCACCCGGTCGCCGATGTCGTAGTGGCTCTCGAGCAGCAAGAACACCCCTGCAATCGCATCCTTCACCAGCGTCTGCGCCCCGAAACCAATCGCCAGCCCGATGATCCCCGCGCTCGCAATCAGCGGCGCGATATTGATCCCAATCTCCGCCAGCACCAGCATCCCCGCCGCGAACGTGATGAACGTGCTCGACGTCCGAATCAGGAACGACTCCACCGTGTGTTCGCGCCGCTCCAGCCGCTCACGATCCCCCGCCAGCGCCGCCGTCGGCCCCAGCATCTGCGGTCGCACCATCACCTGGATCAGCCGCCGCACGACCAGCGACGCAATCATCGCCGCCACAATCACAACCACGATCCGCAACCCGGACCCCGTCGCCCAATCGATCAGCGCATCCTGGCTCCCGA
>JABIST010000174.1 GCA_018700215.1 Dehalococcoidia bacterium
CCCTCCCTCGTCGCCCGCTTCGGCGGCGACGAGTTCACGCTGCTGGTTCCAGAGGTCGAGTCCCTCGAAGCCCTGACTGCACTTGCCCACGAACTGCTCGGCGCGTTGCGCGGTCCCGTCAAACTGCTTGGCCACAACACCATTGTCACCGCCAGCATCGGCATCTCCATGAGCGGCGAACGCGCCATGCATCCGCGTGACCTCATCCGAAGCGCGGACATCGCCCTCTCCCACGCAAAGGAACAGGGCCGTAGCCGCTTCGTCTTGTTCGACGAGACGCTCGACAAATACTCTGTCGACCGCCTGCGGCTGGAGTCAGAGCTGCGCCAGGCCGTCGAAAAAGACCAGCTCCGACTCCACTATCAGCCCGAAATCGACCTCAACACCGGCGAAATCGTCGGATTCGAAGCGCTCGTACGTTGGATGCACCCATCGCTCGGGCTCATCCCCCCGGCCGAATTCATCACCCTCGCTGAAGAGACCGGGGAGATGGTTAGCATCGGCAACTGGGTGCTGCGTGAAGCCTGCCGCCAGGCCGCCGAATGGCGCGAAACAGTGATGGCAGGCCGCCGGTTCACCATGGCCGTCAACGTCTCCGCAAACGAATTCCTGGAGCCCGGCCTCGCCTGGGAAGTCCTCCGTGTACTCCGCGAAACCGACCTCGATCCCACCATGCTCCGCATCGAAATCACCGAGAGCATCCTGCTAGACGACAGCTCCATCGCCACCGAAATCCTGCTCGAGCTCAAGCGCATCGGCGTCGAACTCGCGATCGACGACTTCGGGACCGGCTACTCGTCGCTCAGCTATCTGCGACGGCTGCCCGCTGACATCCTCAAGATCGACCGATCCTTCGTCGCCGACGTCGACCAGGACGAACGCGAAGCCGCAATCGTCGAAGCCGTCGTTCGCGTCGCCGGCGCCCTCGGTATGCGAATCGTCGCCGAGGGCATCGAGCGCATCGAACAGGCCCACTTCCTCGCCGAGATGGGCTGCCAGACCGGCCAGGGCTACCACTTCGCCCGCCCCGCCGAAGCCCTCGTCACAGAAGCCACCATCATCGAGCGAAACACCCTGCACTCAGAGGACGCAGTCGCCTCCTAGTCCTCCGCGCGCCCGCAGCCCAACCTACCGATCCCGTCCCATCGCTCGCCCAACCCCCTCATCGCCACCACCAACGCCCTGCACTCGCATGTCTCACCACCACTGACGCTCACACCCACCAACTCAACCAATCGCCCCACTTAACAACCAGATTTAACTTCCCTGTTTGTCCGCGTTCTTTATGTCAGTATCCCTGCCTGGTCGATGCAGAGCATGGACATCTGTCGCTGTTATGTCCTTGCATCTCAAACTGATCAACAGATCAGCCACATTCATCGTTGACATTTATGTTTCGTGCTCCTAAATATCAGTTGTCTAGCAGCGCCGTTAATTCGGCATATAGGAGCGGAGACTCGAATGCGCAAGATTCGACTATCGGGCATCGCCTGGGACTAGTCCCGGGACCTAGACAAGAGGGACGGCATCCGCCGTCCCTCTCTCGTTAAGCCACACTCAACGCCACCACCGAGTTGCTCTGGTAACCCAGAGGGGCCGCTAGCTCACTAGCAGCTCGTCCTCGGCCTCGTCCCGGTCGGGACGCATCGCCCCGCGGAACCACTCCACACGAGCCCGCAGTGCATCCGCGCCACCAACCTTGGACAGCACCCACTCGTCTTCGGCGGTCAGGCCCTCGCGTTCCTCATCGCTCGCGGGCACACGCACACCGTCCCCAATGCCCATCCGCCACACAATCTGCGTCGCACGAGTAACCGCCAACGCCAGTGGGCTCAGATGCTCCAGCGGATCGTGGTGGTTCAGGATCGCGCCGTGCAGCGGGCGAGCAACCCCCCACGCCTCCGCCGCTTCAACTCCGCGAACCGTGTGATGCGCCCCAAACTCGCGTCGCTCCGCCTCCAGCACAGACGTGCCACTGCGATATGAGCTCACCACGCGTCCGTACGCCTCAGGGTCTTCGGCAGCCATCGCCAGCCGCCCAATGTCATGCAGCAAGCCGGCGCTGTAGGCTGCAGCGCGTACATCCCGCGCGGCGTCCGGTTCCAACAGGTATTCAGTCAGTAGCCCTGTCGCAACCACGTACTGCCACAGGTCTTCCACGTTCAGCCCGGCCAGCTCAAGCTCCTCGAACGTCGAGTTCAGCACCGCAGCGCCAACGATCTGCAGCGTCTCCTTCGGCCCAATCCGAATGATCGCAGTGTCCACCGCGTGCACAGCCGTTCGAGGTGCAGACCACGCCGAATTCGACGCGCGGATCACCGCCGTCGCCAGCGCCGGATCGGAGCTCACGATGTCTGTCACCTCGAGCGGATCGGGAGCGCTCACAGACAGAATCGTGATTGCTCGCGCCCGCGCCGGCGGAAGCATCGGTAGCTTGGGTCGAACCATGTGCTAATCATCGACCATCCTGCAGCCCGTCTGCATCCGGTGAACCTCCGATCACCACTCCCATGCCTCATTTCTTACGATGCCCAACCGTCCCCTTCGCAACCCCGCTCACTCTCAACCGCCCACAACGCGGTATCGTGGCGCCCGTCGATCGAACCCCGAAGGGAACCGCTCATGCCACATCCAACCGAACTGTCAGAAACCGTTGTCTTCGTCGAACCGACTGCACGCCGCGTCCGCGCCACCTTCAACGGCGAAACTGTCGTCGATAGCCAGCAAGCCATGCTGCTCTTCGAACGCGGCCACGTGCCCCACTACTACTTCCCTCGCGAGGACGTCCGGTTCGATCTGCTGCAACCAACCGACCACTCAACCCACTGCCCTCACAAAGGCGACGCCTCCTACTGGACCCTCCGCGTCGCTGACCGCGTCGCCCAGAACGCAGCCTGGGCCTACCCAGATCCCATCCAGGGCCAGCAGTCGCTCTCAAACCTCGTCTCCTTCTACTGGCACGAAATGGACCACTGGTACGAAGAAGACGAAGAGGTCTACGTCCACCCCCGTGACCCATACCGACGCGTCGACACCCTCCTCAGCTCCCGACACATCGAGGTCATCCTCAACGGCCAGATCGTCGCCGACTCTCGACGTCCAGCGCTCCTCTTCGAGACCGGACTCCCCACCCGCTACTACCTCCCCGTCCAGGATGTCCGCCTGGACCTGCTCCACAAATCTCCCTCCGTCACCCAGTGCCCCTACAAAGGCATCGCCACCACATGGACCGCTGAGGTCCACGGCCAGACCTTCCAGGACATCGCCTGGAGCTACCCCTTCCCAATCCCCGAACTCCCGAAGATTGAGAACCTCATCTGCTTCTACAACGAGCGAGTCGACCAACTCCTCGTCGACGGCGAGCTGGAACAGCGACCGGAGTCCAAGTTCTCCCGTTGACCACCTGAACACCTGACCGATCTCGATTCGGAACCACCATGCCTACAACGAACCAGGCTCCCCCCTTGCTCATCGACGGCCCCCATGACGGTCA
>JABIST010000261.1 GCA_018700215.1 Dehalococcoidia bacterium
GCCACCGTCGCCGTCGCCTCTGCAGGCACTGCAAGCGGCGGCACCCCCTCGGCATCCGCCACCGCCGTCAACGATCCGCTGCCAGACCTCGCGCTGGTCGATGCCTACCTGCTCCCGAATGGCAGTCTCACCGTCGTCGTGGAAAACATCGGCACTGGCTCCTTCTCCGGCAGCATCGGCCTCCAGGTCACCACCGGCGGCGGCGAACTGCTCAGCGTGCTCGATATCCAGGAGACCGTCCTCCTCCCCAACCGCACCGCCACCGTCACCACCGACGTCACTATCAGCGTCACCGGCTCCTACCTGATCGAACTCGATCGACTCGACCGCATCGAGGAACTCAGCGAATTCAACAACGCCACACGCGTCTTCCTGGTCCCCACGAGCTGACGATGAACGACGAACCCACCCCCAACACCGCCGCCAGCCGCAGCGCCTTCCTCTGGGTCGGCGCCGTCATGCTCGTCGTCATCGTCGCCACCGCCACCGCCTTCCTCGGCGTCGTCCTCTTCGGCAACGACGCCGATCCGCCAGCTTCCGAGGAACCCACCGCCACCGTCGCAATCGCCGTCGCCGTCCGCGAACTCGCCCTCCGCTCCGCCCCCGATGGCGCCGCAGCCATCGTCGCCCGCCTCAACACCGGCGACGCAGTCGAGATCACCGGCCGCGACGCCACCGGCGACTGGCTAATCGTCCATCCCGAGGGCAATCCAGCCACCGAGGGCTGGGTCCCCGTCGACGGCATCGACCCGCTGCCGCCACTCGACCAGATCCCGATCACCATCGCCCTCGCCGCCCCGGACGTAACGGCATCCGTAACCCCAACCGGCGCCCCCACCTTCACCCCGGACCTCCCAGACCTCGTCATCGAAGCCGTCTTCGCACGTGACAACCGACTCACCGTCGTCATCGCCAATATCGGCATCGTCGACGCCATCGGCGCCATCTTCGTCTCCGTCGATGGCGGCACACCCATCCCCGCCGATGTGAAGCCCGGCGAGCCGCTCCGCCCCAACGACCAGCTCGAGGTCACGCTCGAGACCGAGTACGTGCAGCGCCGCGCCAGCGTCAGCGTCGCCGTCTCCACCGACCCCGCAATCGATGAGGAATCGCTCGAGAACAACGCGCGCGAAACCGTCGTCACCCCAGACCGCCCCAACGACCTCGCCATCGCCAGCGTCACCGTCGAGGGCCCCGACGCCTCGCTTCGCGTCACTATCCGTAACAACAGCCCCATCCCGATCACCGGCAGCGTCACCATCAGCGCCCGCGAGAGTAGCGGCGACTTCACCGAACTCGGCACCCTCCAACCCTTCTTCACCCTCGCCCCCGGCGAAACATTCGACGTCGACTTCCCCGACACCAGCGAGGTGGCACTCGAGAACGTCCAGGTGCTCATGACCACCACCGCCATCAACGACACCGATTTCGGCAACGACACCTTCCCTCAATGACCAGTCAGCCCAACGCCCACCCCGCCCTCGTCCAGCGCCTCGCCCGCTCCCGCCAGGCCCTGCTCGACGCCCTCGCCGAGCGCACCGAAAGCGACTTCCACCGCGCCCTCCGCGGCGACTACGGCGACGAGTCCCTCGTCCACGCCCTCGCTCGCCTCGCAGCCGAGGAGCGCGGCGAAACCTCCGAGTTGCCTGACCATCCGCTCCCACCGCAGGCCATGCATGACCTCGCTGGCGCGCGGTACGGTACTATCAGTCATCTCGCCACCTTCGAGGATGACGAGACGGCCGAAGCGTTCGTCGCACCCATCGTCGAACGTGAACAGGCACTCGCCGCACATCTGCACAACCACGCGTCTCCCCGGACAGCGAAGGATGAACAGGGAGTTGCGACGAACCAGTAACCAGCGGACCTCCCCACAGTCCCGGCAACACCACAACCGGCACACCACGGCGGCCCCGTCATGACCACAATCGACGACGTCAAAGCACGCCTCGACCTTGTCGAGACCGTCAGCAGCTACGTCCCCGAGCTGAAACAGACCGGCCGCAACTGGAAGGCGCGCTGCCCCTTCCACAGCGAGCGCACGCCCTCATTCGTCGTCGACCCCGGTCGCGGCACCTGGCACTGCTTCGGCTCCTGCTCCACCGGCGGCGACGTCATCGAGTTCGTCCGCCGCGTCGAAGGCCTCGAGTTCCGCGACGCCCTCCGACTCTGCGCCGACCGCGCCGGCGTCGAGCTGCGCGCACCCTCCGACCGCGAGCGCGAAGAGCGCGACCAGCACGAGCGCCTCCTCCGCGCCAACGAGGCCGCCGCCGTCTTCTTCCGCGCCGCCCTCGACGGCCCCGATGGCGCCGACGCCCGCAGCTACCTCGAAAACCGCGGCCTCGATGAAGCCACCATCGAACGCTGGCAGCTCGGCTACGCTCCTGATGACTGGCGCGCCCTCTCAGACCACCTCACCGCCCGCGGCTTCACCATCGCCGACCTCGTCGAAGCCGGCCTCGTCATCGAGGGCGATCGGGGCGCCTACGACCGCTTCCGCCACCGCCTCATCGTCCCTACCCGTGACCAGCGCCGTCGCATGATCGGCTTCGGCGCCCGCGCACTCCGTCCCGAGGACGAGCCCAAGTACCTCAACACCCCCCAGACCCCACTTTTCGATAAGAGCGGCTCCCTCTACGGCATCGACCAGGCCTTCGAGCCCATCCGCCGCGAAGACCGCGCCATCGTCGTCGAGGGCTACATGGACGTCATCGCCGCACACCAGTTCGGCTTCACCAACACCGTCGCCTCCATGGGCACCGCCCTCACCGAAAAGCAGATGGCCCTCCTCAAACGCTTCAGCCGCAACATCGTCCTCGCCCTCGACGCCGACGAAGCCGGCTCCGAAGCCACCCTCCGAGGTGTCCAGATCGCCGCCAACGCCGCCGACCACGAGCAGGTCGCCACCGTCGACTGGCGCGGACTCGTCTCCTACCAGGACTCCCTCAAGGCCGACATCCGAGTCGTCTCACTCACCGCCGGCGACGACCCGGACTCCCTCATCCGCCAGGACCCCGACCAGTTCCGCGCACTGCTCGATGGCGCCCTCCCCGTCACCGACCACCTCTTCAAGACGATCGGTGAGCAGATCGACGCCAACAACCCTCGTGAGCGCTCCCAGGCCGTCGAGGCGCTCGCCCCCACCGTCGCCGCGATCGTCGACCCCGTCGTCCGCTCCCACTACATCCAGCGCCTCGCCCGCCTCGGCGGCATCGATGAGCGCATCGCCCTCCAGCTCGTCACCCGCGGCGGCGCCAACCGACCACAGGCCGTCGCCACACCCTCCGAAGTCCGTCGCGCCCGAGTCGAGCGTCCTGTCGCTCCCAACGGCGAAACCCAGATCCTCCAGCTCCTCGTCCAGCGCACCGAATGCCGCTCCACCGGCATCCAGATCGACGCCGATCTCTTCGAGGACCCGCTCAACCGCGCCATCTTCGAACACTGGCGCGACGAACGTCCGATCGAGGACAGCGACACCGCCGATGAACTCGACGACGTGCTGCGCGCCCTCCAGAACGAACTCGAAGCCGCCCCACTCCCGGACTTCGAGCCGCGCCATCTGGAAGAGATGGTCTCCACCATCGCCACCCAGCTCCGCCTCCGCCGCGCCAACGTCCGAGTGCAGGCCGCCGCCCTCGAGCAGGCCGAGCACCTCAAAGCCGCCCGCACCGGCATCCCCATCCCCGGGTCCGAGCACGCAGACATCCCACCTGACCTCGACGACCTCAACGGGCAACTCCACGACACCACCCAGCGCCAGCGCGCCCTCAATCGCGAGTACCAGATCGCCAGAGGCGCCCGCCCGCCGGACGAGTCAACCGAACCAACCCAGCCAGATGCCGCCGAACAATCCAGCGAGCCGGCCGAGGAACCAGCCCCACCGGTCGCCGAACCGGCCGAGGAACCAACCGCACAGGTCGAGGTCTCACCCTGACCCAGATCAGCACCTCCTCGAAGCCATGGCCAGCATCACGTAAACTTCGTCATTCGGCCCACGCCGACAACCTGAAAACATCCGCGCGAACAGCGCCCCGCACTGACTGAAGGAGATCCCCCGTGCTCTACGAGTACCGCCACAACAGCCCGCGCAAGCGCGGCTGCCCCAAGCAGTTCGAACTGATCCGCGCCGTCGCCCAGCGCGACGAACCAGCCCCCTGCCCCAAGTGCGCCAGCACCAAGACCGAACGCCTCAAGTTCCAGGCCTTCGCCATCGCCGGCGGCTCCGAACCCGACATCTTCGAGGGCAACACCGAAATGGAAGACTTCGACGACGACTTCGACGGCGACTTCGGCTTCTAGCCGAACGCCACCCCGGGTTCCCGCGGCGGGAACCCCACGCCTCCCCCGAACGTCTGGTGAGCAATGAAGCTCCCACTCCTCACCCTCGCCGCCATCACCACCCTCGCCCTCGCCTGCACCAGCGACGAGCCCCTCGCCACCCCATCCCCCTCGCCGACGCCAACCCCCGAGCTGACAGCGACGCCGACGCTCCTATCGCCCACGCCATCACCGACGCCCACCAAGACACCGACTGCCTCAGCCACGCCCGTCGACCGCACCCGCTCGCTCAAAGCCGTCGATCAGGTGATCAGCGCTGTCGAAGCAGGTGACGTCGATGCCCTTGAGTCGCTGGTGACCTACACCAACGTCACATGCAAACCGGGAACCGCGCTGGTTGCCATCCCATACCCCTCGTGCGGCAGTCCCCCGTCCCGCCTCGTGCCTGCCTTCCCCGCTGGCGTCTGCGCGTACGTCTGGCACGCCAAGCCGCGGCCAATGCTGGAGCACTTCGTCGAACGAGCCGGCCCACTCTTCGCCGTCATCGAAGGACCGGCGTATCTAGTCGACTTCGGCATCGTTGACGCGTCTCCCGGATCGCCCGGTGAC
>JABIST010000150.1 GCA_018700215.1 Dehalococcoidia bacterium
CAGCTGCTCCCGAGGCACGCGCACATCGTCGAACGCCAACTGTGCCGTGTCCGATGCGTGCAAACCCATCTTCTCTTCGAGCCGTATCACCTCCAGGCCCGGCGTCCCTGCCTCCACCACGAACAGCGATATCCCCCGCCCGCGCTGCTCCGGGTCCGTCTTCGCGAACGTCACCAGGAAACGCGCCTGCTGGCCGTTCGAGATGAACGCCTTCTGCCCGTTCAGCACGAAGTCGTCGCCATCCGCCACCGCCGTCGTCGTCATTGCCGGCACGTCGCTTCCCGCGCCCGCCTCCGTCAGTGCGAACGCACCAATCGCCTCCCCGGTCGCCATCGGCCGCAAGAAACGCTCCTTCTGTTCGTCGCTGCCGAAGTCCGCCACCATCCGCGCCGCCAGCCCGGACGATGCGCCCACCAGCACTGCCGTCGAAGCGTGCCCGCGTGCCAATTCCTCCTGCACGATCGCGAAGCCCAGCTCCCCCATCGCGGAGCCGCCCCATCGCTCCTCGAACGGCGCGCCGAAATATCCGAGTTCCCCAAGCTGCGTAATCAGTTCAGCGTCGAACTCCCCCGCCGATTCCATCGATTCAACGCGCGGCCGCAACTCTCCATCAACGAAGTCGCGAACCGCCGCGCGCAACGCAACAATGTGTTCTGGCAGTTGGGTGAACATGCGGGCCTCCTCGGTTGGATCCGGTGCCCGCAGATGATGTCACTCAAGACGGCGCCACGTCAGGGCCCTTCGTCCGAATCCCCGGCTATGTTGGATTGCTGCACGATGCCGCGGCTCAGCAAACGCCGCCGCGCAACCAACCGCGAAGCGCAACCAGCCCCCGAAGGGGGTTAGCGGGCGCGGGCTCGTACGATCGGGATCGGCTCGCTCGAGGTCGCACCATCTGCCGAGGCGGCCAGTCCGACGAAACTCGTCTCATACGCCCAGATCGCCGCCTGCGTTCGGTCGCGTAGCTCCAGCTTCGACAGCACGCGCTTCACGTGCGTCTTCACGGTTCCCTCGCTGATCACGAACGTCTCCGCGATCGCCGCATTCGAGTACCCCCGAGCGATCAGCGTCAGCACCTCACGCTCCCGCGCCGTCAGCTCCCCCAGCGCCCCGCTCGAAGCCACCAACCGAGGCGCCACCAGCTCTGGCAGCAGCTCGCTCGCCAGCGGTGCCACTGGCATCGGCCCCGGCGCTACCGGTTCCGTCGGCTCGTCCGTCTCGTCTGCTGCCGGTCCCAACGTCTCCAACGGGGTCCCGCCATCCGGCGTCGGACTCGTCGGCGGAGCTTCCGGGCTCACCATCGCCACCGGCTCTGCGCGGCTTCCCAACATCAGCCGCGCCCACGATGCGTGTACCGCCGAGGCCGCGGTCACCAGGTGCACCATCGCGAGGTACGTCAGCAGACCCACCGGTACCATCCACAGCGCCTGTTCCGGCTCCGTCAGCACGATGTGTTTCGTCCCCCCGAGCGTCAAGAAGTCGATCGGCGCAGGGTCATCGATGAAGCGATTCGCGAAGAACAGGTAGAACGGTGCCCCGACGAACACCCCGCTCACCACCCCGCCGGCCACCAGCATCACGAACGATGCGATCCCAATCGGGAACTGGATGAATAGGTAGGCGAGCCCCGTCCAGCTCGTCGGATCGATCAGCCGCGTCTTCACCTGCTCACGGAACGACTGCCCGCGTTCGATTGCCGTCGGTGGTCGCCGCAGCTCAATCGAGGACACCCGGCGGACCGTCCACGCCTCGGCATCGCCTGCCCAGCGGGTGAGGTACAGCGTGATCAGCAGCACCACCGGCCCCACCAGCGTCCAGATCAACGCACCGCCAATCGCGAACGCCGTCACCAGCACCGTGAAGTAGGCGATTCCCAGGGGGAACATCGCCCCCAGGTGCAGCGCTCGCAAGAATGTCCGGGGGTGCACCGCCGGCAGGAATATCTGGGCAAGCAGCGAGCGGTCGGATGGGTACGCGGCCCGAAAGGCATCTTGCATGATCGGCTCCTGTCTTCAGCCGCCCGTCTGTGGCAGCGTGAACCCAGCATCGACTGCCGACGCTAGTCTACGCGTCTCTCTTTCGAGGCATTCTTGAATTTCGACAAGAAAAGAGCCCGCTGGACTGGCCAGCGGGCTCCTTCGTTGCTGCTCTGTACCCCTCGCGAGGTACGACAGTTACTAGTCGTTACAACCCGTCGCCACCATCGGCGTACCCAGCGGGATGCCATCCGCGAATAGTGCGTTGAACGCAGCGTTGACCGCCGCGAACTGCACCGTCGGGATGAAGCCAATCCATTCGCCGCCGCTCGTCACGAAAATCGGCGAGATGCAGCTCTGGTTCACCAGCGCTGTCTCAAGCTGGGCGGTCGTGCCGCCGAACGTCACGAACCCCACACCCGCCGTCGGAAGTTCACCTTCGAAGGCGACACCGAACCCGACCGGGTTGTACATCACCGCGAACAGCGTGAAGTGGTCGGTCGTGCCAACAATCGTCGCGGTACCGTCCGCGTTGATCGTCACCGTGCCGTCCACCAGCACCCAGCGCAGACCGTTCCAGAACGCCAACCGCAACTGGTCGTCCGTCGCGCCCGCCGGCAACGTCGAAGCGTCCACCGTGAACTGAAGGGCAACCGGCTCGTTGAAGCCGTTCTCAACCGCACTGCCGTTCGCAGTTGCCTTGATGGAGAACGCCACTGTCACGTCCACCGAGGTCGGCGGGCGCGCCTGCGTCTCCAGGCTCGCGAGGTTGGAGATCGCTGACACCTCAAGCGTCGTGCCCTCAGGCAGTGCGCCTGCAGGCACCGTAATCGCCGCCGCCGAGCCGCTGCTCGAAGTCGTTGTCAGCTCCACCGCAACAGTCGTCGAGGTCTGTGTCGTCTCGGTGTTCTCCACCGTGACAGTCACGCCATCGTCAGTCTTCGTCGGCGCCGGCTCCACCGGCTCCGGGGCTGCGTCTGCAGCCGCAACGATTGCAAACGCCGAGGTCGTCGCTAGGGTGTATCCGCCGCCGTTCGCCGTGAGCACCTTGTCGGCGCCTACGAGGTCGATTGCGACGCCTTGCCCAGCGAAGCTAGCCACTCCGGCCACCGCGGCCTTGGTCAGCGTGCCGGCCAGCACTCCCGTGCCGGTCGTCAGCGTCAGCGTCACCGTCGAGGTGTCGCCGACCACCGTGTTCCCGAACGCGTCTTGCACGGTCACGACCGGCTGCTGCGCGAACGCAACATCCACCGCCGTGCTCGCCGACGGCTGCGTCGTGAACGCCAGCTTCGCCGCCGCCGCGTTCGTAATCGTGAACGCACTTGTCGTCGCAGCGGTGTAACCGCCGCCAGTTGCTGTCAGCACCTTGTTGGTGCCCACCAGGTCAATCTTCAATCCTTGACCGGCGAAGTCGGCGATACCGCTCGCCGCTGTCTTGGTCACCGTGCCTGTCAGCGCGCCGGTACCGGTCGTGATCGCCAGCGTGACCACAGTCGCGCTATCCGTCGTAATCGTGTTCCCAAACGCATCCTGCACGGTCACAATCGGCTGCTGCGCAAGCGCAACACCCGCCACGGTGCTCGCCGATGGCTGCGTCGTCACCGCGAGCTTCGCGGGCGCTGCTACGGTGATCGTGAACGCAGCCGTGGTGGCGGAGGTGTAGCTCCCAGCCGCCGTCAGCACCTTATCGGCGCCGACGAGGTCGATGCTCATTCCCTTGCCGGTGAAGTTCGCGATGCCGGCGACAGCATTCATCGACGCGGTCCCGGACAGCGCGCCCG
>JABIST010000225.1 GCA_018700215.1 Dehalococcoidia bacterium
ACCCGGACATCGCTGAGCCGCTGGCACGGGCGGTGTCCGCCGAAGAGCATGACTTCGGTGTGCTGATCTGCTCAAACGGCGTCGGCCCCTCGATCGTGGCTAACAAGATCCATGGGGTTCGCTGCGGGCTCTGCCACGACACGTTCTCTGCTCGACGGGCGCGCGAGCACACCAACTGCAACATCCTGGCGATGGGCGCGTGGGCGATTGGGCGTGGAGCCGCGGTGGACGTATTGATGGCGTTTCGGAACGCCGAGTTTGAGGGTGGCCGCCACGAGCGCCGGATCGGCAAGCTGAACGCGATCGATGACGCGATGAGGCGCGACGCGCCAACCAGCGGCTCGACGGACTGACCTCAACGTGACGCTGCTCGGCACACTGCGACTGGCCGCCGAACTGGCACCGGGACTGCTGCGCGCACGGATCGAGGCATCGAGGGGCCGGGCGCACCCGCCGACCTCGGGACGATTCGAGATGCAGGGCGCACACGAGACGATCGAGATCGTGCGCGACGAGCACGGACTGCCGCACGTCTTCGCGCAGAACGAGACGGATGCGATGTTCGGCCAGGGGGTGGTGCACGCGCAGGACCGGCTCTTCCAGATGGACGCAATGCGACGACTCGCCTCGGGCCGAGTCGCCGAGGTGGGCGGTTCAGTTGCAGTGGAGAGCGACCAGTTCATGCGCCGTGTGGGGCTGGTGCATCGGGCGCGACGGGACATCGAGCTGGCCGCTGCTGACGATGTCGAGTTGCTGGAAGCGTACGCGGCGGGCGTGAACGCGGGGATTGCGGCGCTGCCGGAGCTGCCTCCCGAGTACCGGCTGATCGGCACCGAGCCGGAACCGTGGCGGCCTGAACACACGACGCTGATCGGGCGATTGGTGATGTTCAGCTTCGCCGTGAACTGGGACACCGAGTTGCTGCGGGAGCGGCTGTTGCAGGCGGTTGGTCCCGCGAGAGCGGCGCTGCTGGACCCGGCCTACGGAGTTGATCGAGCGACACACACGGGGGAGCCATACCCGGGCAGCGCAGAGCGGTTGCTGCACGCGTACGAATCCGCCGTGGCGGGTGGACTGCCAGCGGGGATGGCCTCGAATGCCTGGGCGGTGTCGCCGTCGCGTAGCTCAACGGGCGCTCCGCTGCTGGCTTCGGACCCGCACATTGAAGCGAGGATCCCGAGTCTGTTCCATGCCACCCACGTCTCCGGCGGCTCGTTCGACACGATCGGTGCGGACGTCGCAGGAATCCCAGGGGTCGCGATCGGACACAACCAGCGGTTGGCCTGGGGACTGACCGCTGGCCTCGCCGACATCGCCGATTGTTTCGTCGAAACAGTCGATCCGCAGAACCCGGCCCGTTACCGCACCCCGAACGGCTGGGAGCAGGCCTCGGAACGGGTGGAAGAGATCAAGGTGCGGGGCGAGGTGGCACGAACCGAGGTGGTGTTGGAGACACGGCACGGTCCTGTGATCCAGCCTGCCGCACCCGGGACCGACCGAGCGATCGCACTGCGTGCGACCACGCTGGAGGACGGGGACATCGTCACACCGTCCCTCGGGATGCTGCGCGCGCGGACGCCCGAGGATTTCGAGACGGTGCTGGATGGTTGGCACGGCGCAACGTTCGGCTTCGTCTATGCGCACGTGGACGGAACGATTGGGCACCGGCTGGCAGGGGATGTGCCGGTTCGAGAACCGGGCGAGGGGTTACTGCCGAGTGACGGCGCGACTTCGCCGGGACCGTCGGCGGTCCGACGGCCGGAGGAGCTGCCGGGCGGAGTCAACCCGCCCGAGGGATTCGCGATCACGGCGAACAATGCCGCAGGCGGCAACGGCGACCTGGGCGAGGAGTGGTGCGAGCCGTGGCGAGCGGAACGCATCGCAACGCTGCTCCGCGCGACGGAGCAACACGACGTGGGAAGCTTCGAGGCGATCCAGACGGACCGCCGTTCGGAGGCGCTGCTGCAACTTCGAGATCTGCTGCTGGCTGCCTCAGCAGGGGTGGAGCCGGGGATCGTCGAGATGCTGCGCGACTGGGACGGGCAGCTCGCGCCGGATAGCGCCGGGGGAGCGCTGGTTTCGCAGGCGTACCGCGATGTGGCGCGGCGACTGGTGCAGCGGTTGGCGGGTAGCTCGAGCAATTTACTGACGCGCGAAGGTTCCACGAACATCTCCTCGATGAGTTCGTTCGATTACCGGATGCAGGGGTGGCTGCTGGACCAGCTTGCGACACCGCGGGCACCGGCGTTTCGGGATGCGGCCGAACGAGATCGCGCGTTGCGAGGGGCGATCGCACGCGCGGCCGACGAGCTAGCCGAGGACCAAGGGACTGATCCGAGGCGGTGGGAGTGGGGGCGAGTTCATACGCTCCGCTACGCGCACTCGCTGGAGTCGGTGCCGCTGTTGCGCGGCGCTTACTCGCGCGGCCCGTATCCAGGTGGTGGCGACGTCAACACGATCTGGCAGAGCAGCTATCCCACGCTGCGACGAGGTGAGTCGGTGCAGGTGACGCCGGCCTATCGACAGGTAATCGATCTGGCGGACTTCGACCGATCGCGATTCCAGCTCTCGACCGGGAGCAGCGGCATACCGGGGCATCCTCGATACGATGACTGCATCGACGAGTACCGAGCTGGCGTGAGCCGGCCGCTGCTCTACACGCGTGCCGCGGTTGATGCGGCAACCACAGACACAACGGTGATCGTTCCGGTGGGGCAGGGCGAATGAGCGACCTCGAACAGCGTGCTACCGAATATCGAGAGCTGGTCACGGCGGAGATGCGAACGGTGATCGGCGACGCGCCGGACGGGCTGTTCGCGTGGATGCGCTATCACCTTGGCTGGGAGGACGCGCAGGGCGTTCCAGTGACCGCGTCGCCGGGGAAGATGATTCGCCCGGTGGGGCTGCTGCTGGCGACGGAGCTGTGCGGCGGTGACGTGGAGCGAGCGATCCCCGCCGCTGCCGCGATTGAGCTGGTGCACAACTTTTCACTGCTACACGACGACGTGGAAGATCGCAGCGACCGCCGTCGGGACCGCCCGACGCTGTGGACGTTCACCAGCGAGGCGCAGGCGATCAACACCGGCGACGGGATGTTCACGCTGGCTCGGACGGCGATGCTGAATCTTCAAGATCGCGGTGTGCCAGCGGAGCTGACGCTGCGCGCGGTGCGCGAGCTGGACGAGGCGAGCATCCGGCTGGTGCACGGCCAGTTCTTCGACATCTCGTTCGAGGAGCGACAGGACGTGACGCTGGACGAGTACATCACGATGGCGTCCGGCAAGACGGCGGCGATGTTCGCGGCGCCGCTGGCGATCGGGGCGATCGTTGCTGGCGCCTCGGAAGCCACGGTGGAGGCGTTCAGGACGGCGGGACGACACATCGGGCTGGGCTTCCAGATGGTGGATGATGTGCTGGGGATCTGGGGCGATCCGGCGGTCACGGGGAAGCCGGTGGGTGACGATATTCGGTCGCGGAAGATGACTTACCCGGTGATTAGCGCCCTCGAACGTGACCCTTCGGGACTGAAGTCCCTATACGCAACGCCATTCAGCGGCGAAAAAGAGATTGAGGCGATTTCGCGCTTGATTGAGCAGGGCGGTGGACGTGAGGTCACCGAGCAGCGAGCGCGCGAGGAGCGCGACCGTGCGCTCGCCGTGATCGAGGACTCGGGCATCGCTGGCGAGGGGCTCGAGCACTTGCACGCGTATGCGTCGGTCGCCATTGGACGAGTTTCTTGAGCGAAGCGTTCTGCGAATGCGTTGCCCGAGAGGGGCCCCATGCGTACCATCCCGCCGCCTCGATCTGATCGAACCGCCGCCTCCCCCCAACCATCGTCGGTCCGCCGACACGGAATCCACGGAGAGCCGCGCGTATGAAGAAGCAGACGATTCGCGATATCGATCTCCAGGGGAAACGCGTCTTCCTGCGCGTGGACTACAACGTCCAATTCACCGATGGCCGGATCCTTGACGACCACCGCCTGCGCGAGTCGATCCCGACGATCTGGGCGCTGCAGGCCGCGGGAGCACGAATCATTGTCTGCTCACATCGAGGCCGTCCCGGCGGCGAGGTGGTTGAGGCGCTGCGCAATGCGCCGGTGGCAGCTCACCTTGCGAAGTTGCTTGAGACCGAGGTGAAGTCGATCCCAGTCTGCGTCGGGCCAGAAGCGCAAGCCGCCGCAGACGCACTGCAGCCGGGCGAAATCCTAATGCTGGAGAATCTGCGATTCCACGCGGAGGAGGAGGCGAACGTTGACGAATTTTCTCGGCAGCTCGCGAGCCTCGCGGATATCTATGTGAGTGACGCCTTCGGTACGGCGCACCGGGCGCACGCCTCGGTGGTTGGGGTACCGAAGTACATCCCGGGTGTGGCCGGTCTGCTGATGGAGCGTGAGGTGGACTACCTCACCCGTGTGACGGAGAACCCGGAGCGCCCGTTTGGGCTGATCCTCGGGGGGGCTAAAGTCGCGGAGAAGCTCTCGATCCTCAACTACCTGTGCGACATCGCTGACGTGATCTGCGTGGGCGGCGCGATTGCGAACACGTTCTTCGCAGCACAAGGAATCGACG
>JABIST010000117.1 GCA_018700215.1 Dehalococcoidia bacterium
CCCCGTCCCGAACGCCGCCCCCGGATCAAGGTCGATCACCAAATCGTCGGGCTTCGCCTCGTAATCAATCCAGGTCGGCCGGATCACGAAGTGCTCGCCCACATGCTGAATGTCGTAGAACCGCTTCCACTCCTCCGCCCAGTTCGGCGGCACCAGCAAGCGGTAGCGCAGCCGTGGCAACACCTCCGTCAACGGCAGCGCCGACAACCGACGCCGCAGCAGCCTGCGTTCGCCCGCTGTGAACGGCTCTGGAACGTAAGCCCGCACCAGCGCCGGCTCGTCCAGCTCCTCGAAGGCGAATTCAACATCATCGGACGGCAGAATCGCCGGCTCGATCACCACCCCACCATCGCTCACGTCGGCGAAGAGCCCCGCCACTGCGTCAACGTCAGACGGAGCCGTATGCGCGGTGATCTCGATCCAGCGGTCGTCCGCCACCGGGGCTAGCTGAACGCATCCCGGATGCGCTCGAACAGTGAGCCATCCTCAGGCATCTCAGGCGTGCCCAGCGATTCCGCGAGCTGCTCGAACAGCGCCTTCTGATCGGCCGATAGCTTGTCCGGCGTCACCAGATGCGTGCGCACCAGCAGATTGCCGCGGCCATTGCCGCGCAGATGCGGCACACCGCGTCCCTTAATCGTGTGAATCTCGCCGTGCTGGACGCCCGGGTCCAACTTCAGCTCAAACTCATCGCCGTCCACCGTCGGCACCTGCAACGTCGCCCCCAGCGCCGCCTGCGCAATGTTCAACGGCAGCTCGTAGACCAGATCGCGATCAACGCGCGTGAAGCGCTCGTGTGGCTTCACCTGCAATTCAATGTAGAGGTTGCCTGTCGGGCCACCGTGGGCGCCGGCGTCACCCTCCCCGGCGAAACGGAGCTGCGAGGAGTGCTCAATGCCCGCCGGCACCTTCACGTTCCGTGTCACCTTCACTCGTCGTGCGCCTTGGCCCCGGCACGTCTTGCAGGCATCCGTCACAATCGTGCCTTCGCCCTGGCAGGTCGCGCAGGCCGCCACGTTCACATACTGGCCAAACAACGACTGTTGGACACGACGAATCTCACCGCTGCCGTCGCACTCCATGCACGCCGTGCGCTCCCCGCCGTCGGCCTGCCCCTTGCCGTGGCAATCAGCACATCGCTCCGTCCGTTGGAAGTTGATCTCCTTCTCGGCGCCAAAGATCGCCTCTTCGAACTCGATCGCCAGCCGCGCCTCCAGATCGGCGCCACGCTGCGGCCCGGCTCGCCGTGCGCCCGTACCACGGAAAAACGCATCGAAGATGTCTCCGAAGCCGCCCATCGACTCGAAGCCGGAGAACCCCTGGCCGCCGCCACCGCTGCCCTCCGTGTGCCCGAAGCGATCGTAGCGAGCGCGCTTCTCCGGATCGGACAGCACCTCGTAAGCCGCGTTCACCTCTTTGAAGCGTGCCTCGGCCCCGTCTTCCTTGTTGCGGTCCGGGTGAAACTCCATCGCCAGCTTGCGGAACGCGCGCTTAATGTCCTCTGGCGAGGCGCCGCGCTCTACGTCAAGAATCGAATACGGGTCTTGTTGAGTCGTCATCCGCGTCCGGGTCTGCTGCGTGGGTGTCTGTTGGAGAGTGGGCGCTATCTAATCGAGTCTACCAGCGCACCTCGTAAATTCCGCCTCAGCAATTGCCCTCGAAAACCGTCACTCCAGCAGCAAATCAGTCAGCCGCTGCAGCTCATCGTCGCTCACCCCGCGCGCACGGAGGAAGTCCACTGCCCCGCCGTGTCGCGTCCGAAGCACCTCCAGCATCTGCTCCATCGCCGGCACGGGGACGCCCAGCGCCGGATTCGCCTGCTCGTCCGCGCCAATCTTGCCCCGCCCCCGCAGGTCCGAGACCAATCGGTCCATCCCGAGCTGGCTCATCCCGAAATCGTCCAGGATCGTCTGCTCATCAACCCCCAGCACCCCGTAGATCAACGACGCCAGCACGCCAGTCCGGTCCTTGCCCGTCACACAGTGGAACACCGCCGGGTACGCCGCCTCATCCGAGAGCAATCGAATGATCGTCGCCCACTCATCGCCGCGCTCCTCCAGCAGGTGGTCGTAGTGCGGGTCCCACGCACCGGACTCGCGCGCCGCGTACTTCGAACGTGGATCGCCCATCGGGAAGTGGTGCCGCGAAACCCCGTCGCCCACCAGCGGACCCAGCCCCCGAGGGTGGTCCGCCTCTCCCTCGCTGCGCAGATCGATCACCGTCGCCAGCTCCACCTCGCCCCGTAGCTGCTGCGCCTCCGCCTCCGAAAGCCGCTGCGGCTCCCCCGAGCGAAACAATCGACGCCACCGCACGGTCCGACCATCCGAGGCCGCGTAGCCACCCATATCCCGGAAGTTGTAGACCTGCTCGAACTCGAATCGTCGCTGCATCAGGACTCCTGGCTGGTGCGTCGTTCAGATCTTCGGCTAGACCTCGCGGAACTCGCCCTCAATCGTGCTGGCTTCCTCGCCGTCTTCGCCGCTCTCGCCCGCCGCCTCATCACCGGGCGCCGCACCCTCCGCGGGCTCACCGCCGGCCTCTGCGGCACCGTAGATCGCCTGGCCAATGCCCTGCATCGCCTCGGAAAGCGTGTCCGTCTTCTCGCGAATCACCGTGGTGTCATCACCGTTCAGAGCTTCTCGCACCTCGGCGATCGCCGTCTCGACCGGCGTCTTCAGCTCCTCGCTGATCTGCTCCTCGTTGTCCTTCAGCATCTTCTCCGCCGAGTACACCAGCGAGTCGCCCGTGTTCCGGATCTCCACCGCCTCACGCTTCTCCTGGTCGTCCGAAGCGTGCTGTTCCGCCTCGTTGCGCAGCCGGTCCACCTCAGTGTCGTCCAGCCCGGAACTCGCCTGGATCGTGACGTGCTGCTCCTTGCCCGTCGCCTGGTCCTTCGCCGAAACCGTCACAATGCCATTCGCGTCAATGTCGAAGCTCACCCCCACCTGCGGCACGCCACGAGGTGCGGGCAAAATGCCGTCCAGGATGAACTTCGCCAGCGACTTGTTGTCGTTCGCCATCGCGCGCTCGCCCTGCATCACGTGAATCTCCACCGACGGCTGATTGTCCGCAGCCGTCGAGAAAGTCTGTGACTGGCTCGTCGGAATCGTCGTGTTGCGCTCAATCAGCGGCGTCATCACCCCGCCCAGCGTCTCGATACCCAGCGTCAGCGGGGTAACATCCAGCAGCAACACATCCTTCACGTCGCCCTTCAGCACGCCCGCCTGGATCGCCGCCCCAATCGCAACCACCTCGTCCGGGTTCACACCCTTGTGCGGCTCCTTGCCGAAGAACGCCTCCACCTTCTGCTGCACCAGCGGCATCCGCGTCATCCCACCAACCAGCACCACCTCATCGATCTGCGAGGCGCTGATACCCGCGTCCTCCAGCGCCTGCTTGCACGGCACCAGCGTCCGATCGACCAGCTCGCCCACAAGCTGCTCAAGCTGCGCGCGCGTAATGCTCATCACCAGGTGCTTCGGACCAGACGCGTCCGCCGTGATGAACGGCAGGTTCACCTCGGTCGTCTGTGCCGAAGACAGCTCAATCTTCGCCTTCTCTGCTGACTCCTTTAGACGCTGCAGTGCCGTGCGATCTTTCGTCAGATCCACGCCCTGGTCCTTCAGGAACTCATCCACCAGGTGATTGATGATCACCTCGTCAAAGTCATCGCCACCCAGGAACGTGTCGCCGTTGGTGGCGCGAACCTGGAAGGTCCCCTCCCCCAGCTCCAGCACGGACACATCGAACGTGCCGCCACCCAGGTCGTAGACCGCAATCAGCTCTTCGCCCTCTTTGTCCAGGCCATAGGCCAGCGATGCCGCGGTCGGCTCATTGATGATCCGCAACACCTCGAGGCCTGCGATCCGACCAGCATCGCGCGTCGCCTGCCGCTGCGAGTCGCCGAAGTACGCCGGCACCGTGATCACCGCCTCGGTGACCTCCTCGCCCAGGTACGCCTCGGCGTCCGCCTTCAACTTCTGCAGAATCATCGCGCTGATCTCAGGCGGGCTGTAGTCGCGGTCGCCCATCTTCACGCCCGCGTCGCCGTTCGGCATCTTCACAATCTCGAAGCCTGCAATCGCCTTGAAGCGTTGCACCTCCTCGTCATCAAACCGCCGGCCCATCAGCCGCTTCACCGAGTACAGCGTCTGATCCGGGTTCGTCACCGCCTGTCGCTTGGCGATCGTGCCAACCAGGCGTTCCCCATCCTTGCTCGTCGCCACCACGGACGGCGTCGTCCGCCCACCCTCAACGTTGGCGATCACCTGCGGCTTGCCCGCCTCCATCGCCGCCATCGCCGAGTTGGTGGTACCGAGGTCGATTCCGATTACTTGGGCCATCTGTCATTCCTTTTCCGGGTGGGGCGTCCGCCCGATGCTCCTTGAGCGCCGGCGGTCCAACCCCGCTGGGCTGATTGGTTCTAACTTGTCGGGTTGCTGTTCTCGTCGTTGACCGAACTCGCGGGAGCAGCGTCGCC
>JABIST010000139.1 GCA_018700215.1 Dehalococcoidia bacterium
CCCTGTTTCGTATGCAAACACTTCGACTGTGCATCGGCCTCTGGCCGAGGCGTGCGCCCGCTACATGGCCTCCAGGTAGGGAATGTCATTGTGAGCCAACGCTGGCTCGTCATCGAGCGAGTGGGCGGTCAACTCGACGCTGCCGTCTTCGTGCAGATCGACGATCAGCACGCGACCACCGACGGTGCTGCCGTGGCCGAGTCCTTCTGGCGCACCTGAGTAGGCGGCGGTGGTCAGTTCACCGGCGGAGACACGGGTCATCTGCTCCCAGTGGCCAAGCGCGATGTAATCGCGTTCAGTCTCCATGAGGTGATCTTCGCGGATGTGGAAGGAGTGATGCAGCAGCGCCTTCGGGTGAATGAAGTGGCCATGTCCGACGCCGATCTGCCAGGCGGCATCGCCGCGGGGTGGTGACTTGGTGAAGGGCTGGAAGTCAGGGAGCTGCTCCGTGTGGCTCTTGCCCCAGACCTCGACGTCCAACGATTCGAGGGCGACGGTTTCGCCTTCCGGGACGCGGAGGATGCTGAGGTTGGGGGCGTGGGTGGCGAAGTCCAGGCGGTCGTAGACGGAGTTCGGTCCGACGTGGTCATGGTTGCCGGGCCCGATGACGACCGGTGACTTCATTCGCGCGATCTGGTCTGCGGCGAACTGGAGCGTGTCCTCGAAGACCCGAGCGTTGTCGAAGAAGTCGCCGGCGATCACCGTGAAGTCGACGTTCTCGCGAATACCGACGTCGATCACGCGGATGAAGCGCTCGTGGTGATGGTCGCGCTGTTCGCCGCCGCTGCCGTAGTCGTAGGCGCCGAGGTGAACATCGGAGGTGTGCATCATGCGCCGCTTCGGGCGGCGGGAGGGGTCAGACATTGATTTCGTCGTGTTCTGGCACGTGTGGCCTCAGTTCTTCCAAGCGGGTCCGAAGTTTGTTGGCAAGCTCCGCGATGGGGACTCGAATCTGCTCCATCGTGTCGCGGTCCCGGATGGTAACCGCATCATCGTCGATCGTGTCGAAGTCGACGGTGACGGCGAGTGGGGTACCAATTTCGTCCTGGCGGCGGTAACGGCGACCGATCGACTGAGCGTCGTCGTACTGGGTCCGGAATTGCGGGCGAATCAGATCGTAGACGCGCTTGGCGGTTGGTCCGAGGCGCTCGTTCCGCGAAAGCGGGAGGATCGCCACCTCGGCGGGTGCAACGTCAGGGGCCAGGTGCAGGACGGTGCGCTTCTCGCCGTTCTCCAACTCCTCCTCGGCGTAGGCATCGAAGAGCAGCGTGAGGAGGATGCGATCGACTCCCACAGCCGGCTCGATCACGTGGGGCACGAGGTGCTCGTTGCGATCCGTGTCGAAGTAGGTGAGCGACTTGCCTGAGTGCTCGGCGTGCTGCTTGAGGTCGAAGTCACCGCGGTGTGCGATGCCCTCGAGTTCGCCCCAGCCCCAGCGGTACTGGACTTCGATGTCCGACGTGGCGTCCGAATAGTGCGATAGCTCTTCGGCAGTGTGGTCGCGCAGCCGGAGGCGGTCTGGGTTGACCCCGAGGCGGTAGTACCAGCGGAGCCGTTCCTTCTTCCAGTATTCGTGCCACTGCAGCGAATCCTCCGGGTAGCAGAAGAACTCCATCTCCATCTGCTCGAACTCGCGGGTGCGGAAGATGAACTGCTTCGTCGTGATTTCGTTGCGGAAGGACTTGCCGATCTGGGCGATCCCGAAGGGGAGGCGCTTGCGGGTGGTGGTCTGGACGTTCTCGAAGTTGATGAACATGCCCTGAGCTGTCTCTGGGCGGAGGTAGGCACGGGACGATTCGTCCTGGACCGGGCCGATCTGGGTGCTGAGCATCAGGTTGAATTCGCGCGCCTCGGTGAACTTGCCCACGGTGCCGCATTCGGGACAGGTGTCGTCCTCAATGTGGTCCTGGCGCATCCGAGCCTGGCAGTTGAGGCAGTCAACCAGCGGGTCCGAGAAGGTATCGAGGTGTCCCGATGCCTTCCAGACGGCGGGGTTGGTGATGATGGCGGCCTCGATGCCGACGATGTCGTCGCGTTCGCGCACCATTGCCTGCCACCAGAGATCGCGAATCTGCCGCTTCATCTCGACGCCGAGCGGACCGTAGTCGTACGCGGCGGCGAATCCGCCGTAGATCTCGGCAGAGGGGAAGACGAACCCTCGGCGTTTCGCAAGCGAGACGATCGTTTCGAGGTCGGCTTGTCCCTCGGACTGATCGTCGGCGTTGGAGTTGCTGGTCGCCTCGGTCACGGTGCCTCCTGGCGGTGTTTCGGCGTGCTGCGACGGACCCGTGCAGGATACGGGTGGGACCACGCTGGTTGAAGCGGAAGGCGACCGGCTGTTCGCACGAGGTCTCGCGTGGCTAGAATCGGCCACCGACGGGAGGCACGCGATGAAGACGTTCTTAGCGATTTTGACCGGAGCGGGGCTGGGCACGGCGATGGCACTGTGGCTGTCAGCTCGCCGACTGGTCGAATCCGGGGTGATTCCGGTAGGTTCTGGACGGACCACCGATGACCAGCCGGTTGGCGCCGGTGAGGGGAACTCACAATGACCAGTGAACAGCCACAGCCAACCAAGCTCTGTGTCCTAGTGGTGTCCGACACCGACGCGAATCGCTTGATGGAGCAGATGGTGGAGGCGGGCTTCTCCGCCACGAAGATTGGATCAACCGGTGGGTTCCTCCGCCGGGGTAGCGTCACCATCCTGAGTGGCGTCACTACCGACGGTATGGATCGACTGATGGAGCTGGTGGGCGAGGTGTGTCACGCCCGCAAGGAGTTCGTCCCGGTTCAGACCTTGCCGTTCCTGGGCGATGGCGGATTCACCTCCGAGCCAGTTGAGGTGCGGGTGGGTGGCGCGATTGTGTTCGTGCTGGACATCGAGCGCTTCGAACGAGTCTAGTCAGGCAGTTCGGTAGTCAGGCAGTTCGGCCAGAGCGTTCCTGGTCAGGGCTGCGCTCGGGGGTTAGGCCGCTACGTCGACCGCCCGAACCACGGCCTTGAGCGCGTTCGCCACGGCCAGGTCGTACTGCTCGCCAGCACCGGCGACGATTACGTCGATTGCCTCTTCTGAGGTCAGGGCATCGCGGTACGGTCGTTCTGCACGCAGCGCCCAGTAGCTATCGGCGACCGCGAGGATGCGGGCCGGGAGTGGCAGATCGTCATCGATCAGCATCTCCGGGTAGCCGCGGCCGTCCGGGCGCTCGTGGTGCATTTCGATCCAGAGCGCGATTTCGCCCATGCCGGGGATGTTCTCGACGATGCGAGAGCCGAGGCCGGGGTGCCGCCGCATCATCTCCATCTCCTCGACGGTGAGGATCGCGGGCTTCTCGGTGATTGCGCGTGGGACGCTGAGCTGGCCGATGTCCAGGATGGAGCCAGCCACGCCAATCAGGCGCTGCATGCCTTCGGGCATCCCGAGCTGACCGGCGAGGTCTGATGCGAGTGCGGAGACACGGCGCGCACGACCGGGTTCACGGAGAGCGGCGTCCACGAGGTCACCCATCGACGCGGCCGCCTCGGCGACTTCGCCGACGGTGGGGGCGGCTGAACTGATGATGTCGTTGGCGATGTGTGCGGGGAGCTTGTTGTCCCAGAAGTGGATCCAGGTCTGATCGTCCAACAGTGCCTCACGCAGGGCGCGAGCAACCTTTGGTCCGGCAATCTCGTCCAGTTCGCCGTCCTGGCTCTGGAGACGAGCGCGGGCACGGAGGGGCTGCTGCTCTTCGGCGATGTTGGAAGCCCAGTGTGCGGCGGCGATGCAGAGTGCCTCCACAGGGATATCGGTGTCCAGTAGTTGGGTGGGGTGACCGTCATTGTCCCAGCGCTCTCGCGTGATGCGGATGATCCCGGCGACACCCAAGTCGAGGCCCAGGTGGATTGCGGCCCGGGCGGCCGCTGCCAGCCGGTCTTCGTCCTGGTTGCCGGTCAGGTGGGCATCGTGAAGCAGAGCGGCGTAGAAGACGCGCTCGCGCGTTTCGCGGTCCAGGTGGAGCGCTCGGGCCGTCTCCAGGGCAAGTAGCGTCACACGGGCCGCGTGGCCCTCCTCGCGAGCTTCGGCAAGGTCGAAGGCAGCACTGAGGTGCGCCAGCAGTTCTGCGCGACGGATCGGCAAGACGTCGCCGTCAACGCCAGGCGTGGTGTTGCCATAGGCAACGCCCGTGGTACCGGTGGCCAGCATTGTCACCCGGTCGTCCATGAGACCTCCCGCGAGCGGCACTCGATCGCGCTCTGCCTTCTGATTCTCGGCAGGATTGGACGAAAACTAGAGTTCTGGGTCCCCGCTGTCTGTGATTCCTATGGTCCGTTAACCACAATAGCCCGCCGAAAGGCGGGCTATTGGTTGAGGCGTGACTGGTCCGCGCTAGAGGAAGAGCGGTCCAAATACGACGGCGACGATGGACATCAGCTTCAACAGGATGTTGAGCGATGGTCCCGAGGTGTCCTTGAACGGGTCACCCACGGTGTCGCCGACGACAGCGGCGAAGTGGGAGTCAGAGCCCTTGCCACCGTGCTTGCCGGACTCGATGTACTTCTTCGCGTTGTCCCACGCACCACCGGCGTTCGCCATCATCAGTGCCAGGACGGCACCAGAGGTGATGGAGCCAGCCAGCAGGCCACCGAGGGCGTGTGCTCCGAGGAGTACACCAACGACGATTGGCGCCAGGATGGCGATCGCACCGGGGAGCAGCATTTCCTTGAGCGCGCCATCGGTGGCGATAGAGATTGCCTGAGTGTGATCCGGCTCCTCCGTGCCATCCATGATGCCGGGGTGCTCTCGGAACTGGCGGCGGACTTCGTTGACCATCGCGGTAGCCGCGCGGCCGACGGCGCCCATGGTGAGCGCGCCGAAGACGAACGGCATCAGGCCGCCGAGCAGTAGGCCGAGCAGTACGGGCACGTCCAACAGGTCGAAGCTGCTGATGCCGACGACCTGCGAGTAGGTGACGAGCAGCGCGAGCGACGTCAGCACGGCGGAGCCAATGGCGAAGCCCTTGCCGGTTGCGGCAGTGGTGTTGCCGAGGCTGTCCAGTGCATCGGTGCGTTCGCGGACC
>JABIST010000286.1 GCA_018700215.1 Dehalococcoidia bacterium
CAGCGAAGAACACATCAGCATCCTCGTTCGCAACGCGCAGCTCCGTGCCGCCGTCCGGTAGCGAGGTCGCCCGACCCCACGGGTCCCGGTCCCCCGCCAGCGAGGCCGAGTAGAAGACGTCCGCCGTGTCCTGTCCAAAAGCGAGAATCGCCGTCGTTGCGGCGCGCTTCAACCGGCGCGCCAGCACCATCCCGGCAAACACCGTCCCTGCAATCAGTGGCACAGCCAACGCCGGCGCCGCCAGCATTCGTCGATCAGTCACCATGGCATTCCACCTTCCGGTTCCTGAAACCATTCTCTCACTTCACCCATCATAATCCTCGACACAACATCGCGACTCGCCCATCCATCGTGACGTTCATCACGAACCCCGACCGCCTACGCAGTCTGATCAATTCGGTTATCTGGCAAGATACGACGCACGAGGGGGGCTCATGCGCATCGACGAGCAGTTGGAGTTGTTCCTGACCGCGCTCATCGAAGAGTTCCAAGAGCGTCGGCCTTCTGACCTCGACTTTTCTAACCTCGTGGACCTGTCAGCCCCCACACAGATGTACGGGCTGACCTTGCCGGCTGGCACGGGAGTCTCCTGTGTCATTCACGTGGCTCATGATCCATCGGGGAGCAGCGCACTTGCCCGAGTGCTGAGATTCGCTGATCGGGAAGATCTCGAGGCCGCACTCGAACGACGTGCGGTCACGTTCGGGGGCAATGAGCTCCCGATGCGCGATGTGATCCCAGGAGAATGGACAACAGACCATTCGATCTTGGAACAAGCTGCAATCGAGCTTGCCCGGGGTGCTGAACGCCCCATCGAGGTGGAGCCCGGTAGGTTTGCGGTCCACGGACAGCGGATCGTGATGACCGATCCACCTGGCGCGCGCTGGACAGCGTTCTACCGCGAGCCGCTTCCCCCGCTGGCCGAGGCTCTCAGACTGCTAGGACGTGCACATCGTTCGGATCAACCGTCAGTGACCGAAGCCCTAGTTGAATCTCCTAGGCAGGCAGCCATCGCGGCTTTTGCTGAGCCTCCCCTCTGGTTCGGTGATCCACCCGAGCCGACCCCTGTGGAGACTGCTCGCGGACAGACGCTGACCTCGAAGATCCAGGCATGGGATGACGACATTGTGGCTACGCGACCAATCAGTGGAGTTGATGTCTTCGTCACTCGGAAGGGACGTGTCACCGCTGTCACGGACGACAGCAGCCTTGGCGCCGATCTGCTCAACCAGGTCTTCGCAGCTCTCGACCGCGGAGGGATCGTCCAGCTGGCCGCCGGACGCGACGATCTGATTGAGATCACCGACCTCGACACGCACACCGGCGCGATGCGTGGGTATGCATCGGCAGTTTCGGATCGAAACCAGCGGATGGATGGGATACGCGCTCGAACCAGGACGATGACCCCATACACACAACTCGTGCTACTTCCCGAGGACTGCGCAACTCAGGCTCTGAGCATCGCTGAGGCTTGCCATTCTGATGAGGTCAATCGAACACGTTCCCTGCGCCTCGCTGACGCAAGAACGCTGCGTGAAAAAGGTCATGACACAGAGGCGTTCATCGTGGCTTGGGCGTTGATCGAGAACTGGGTCGAGCAGACCTTCGACGGATTCTGGAGGGGTTCAGGTAAGACGAGGTCAGGAACGCCACCGATGCAGTGGTCTGCCGCACAGCGCTCGGATCTACTTCTGGCGGCTGACGAGCTAACGCAGGCTGAGTTCGATGCGATCGATAAGCTGCGCCGGTTCCGTAACCGTATAGTTCACGATCTGAGGAACGCAGCGGCTTCCGATTCGGAGGAGTGCCTTCGCGTGGCAGGAACGCTGTGCCAGCTGCCCGCATGCGAGACTGAAGGAGCAAAGACTACGATGTTTGGCACGATCTTCTGATTCGTCAGCCGGCCAACCCAGCCCGTCGTGCCGCGAACAGCGAAACACCCGCCGCCGCAAACCCAAACGCACCGCCGTAGAACCCCGAATCCAACCACCAGTCATCGTTCTCATCCGCCGCCATCCTCGCCTCAAACACCAGCGAGTACACCACCAGCACCACCAGCGCCCCTGCCGCCACCCACAGCGCGTTCCGCAGGTGCACAGCGCCCAACCCCTGCCGCGCAAGCTGCCGATACGACACGAACCCCACATACCCGGCCGCCACCACCACCGGCGCCAGCAGCACGAAGAACAGCACCCCGTCGAACATCCCGAATGAACCCCAGCGTTCCAGCGTCGTCCCCGCGTAATCCACCCGGTACTCCCACCCACCGAAGTCGAACACCAGCACCGACAGCCCCGCGCCCAGCGCGCCAATCAACCCCCCGGCATACGACCCCGATGGCTGCCGCGTCGGCTTTGGTTCGTTCGTCATACCCATCGCACCCAGCTAAACCTTCGTCCCCACAAACACCACATGCTTCCGCCCGCGCTCACCGTGCGCCGTAATCCGATGCGTCTTCGCCTCAAAGCCAGCTTTTCGCAGCCGCCGCTCGAACCCGCCGCCATCCTTCGTCACCGCCCACACCGCCACCGTGCCCCGCGCGCGCAACGCCCGATGAATCTTCGCCAGCCCCTCCGGCGTGTACAGCCGTCGATTCCCGTCCTGCGTCGTCGAGTCGGGTCCGTTGTCCACGTCCAGCAGAATCGAGTCGAAGCGGTTCTCGCTCTCCCGGATCACCCGCACCACATCCAGCTCCACCACTTCCGTCCGAGGATCATCCAGCGGGTTCCCCGCCAGCGGCCCCAGCACCCCCCGATTCCACTCCACCACCTTCGGAATCAGCTCGCTCACCACCGCCGTCCCACCAGCCGGCAGCAGATCCAGCGTCGCCCGCAGCGTGTACCCCATCCCCAGCCCGCCGATCAAAATCGCCGCATCCGCCGGCGGCCGAGGACACGCCACCGACATCATCGCGTCTTCCGAGTGGTGCGCGCGCGACACCATCAAGTCGTACCCCTCGGCACGGATCGCATAGTCGCCGTCGTGCCGCCAGAGCTGCAGCGTCTTGTCGTCCGGCGTATTCGCAGTGTCGAGATGTTCCCAGGGCTTCATGCAATCGAGCGTATCAATGAGTCAGCGCTAGCTGTCCTGCCTCCTGGACCGCGCCCGTTCCACGTTCAGATACAGGTGCCGCCCGCTCTCGCTCTCCTCCGACTTCACAGTCGCCTGAACCGCGTTCGCCCCGCGTACCATCCGATCCGAGTGCGACGACATGATGTGCGCGGTGAATCCCTGGATCTCCTGCATCTGATTGATCGAATGCTTCATCATCTGCAACTGGAACGGATCCATCTCCGCCACCCGGCTGGCATACGCCATCGTCTCCGCCTCCAGCCGCTCCGCTGGGTGCGCCTCCTGCACGAACCCAATCTCCATTGCCTCACTCCCGCTCAGGAACTGATTCCCGAATAGCAGGTGCTTCGCCCGTCGCGCGCCAATGTCCCACGGCACGCTGAAGTACTGAAAGTTCGTCGCCAGGAACTGCGCATCCTCCGATGCGAAGATCACATCCATCGATGACGCCAGCATCCACGCCGCGTAGATGCAGTGCCCATGCACCATCGCGATCGTCGGCTTCGGCAGCGCCCGAAACCGCAGCAACGGATCCGGATCCAGCGCGCGGTTGTTGTTGTACTTCACCGCCATCGGTGCCGCCTCGCGCTCGTCCCGATCCCCCACGTCAGGGCTACCGAGATCGTGCCCGGCGCTGAAGCTCGGACCCTCCCCGCGCAGCACGATCACTCGCACATCCTCGTCTGCCACCGCCTCATCGAACGCCGCCTGCAGCTCTGCCATCATCTGCGGACTCAGCGCGTTCCGGTACCGCTCCCGCGCCATCGAAACCACGGCAATGCTGCCGTCCTCGCGCGTCTCATAGTTCACCCGTGCGTCGTCGCTCATCGCGCTCCCCCTCGTGCGTCGTCTTCGAGGAGCGCATCGTAACGTCCGCGCCGCTCGCGGACTCGCTAGCTCGGGACCGGCAGCGCCTCCCCCACCATCGCCCGCGCCGCCTCTCGGTCCGTGAAGTACAGCGGATGAATCTTCGCGAAGATCGCCATCGACTCCGGCAGCGCAGCCTCCGAGTAGATCGCCGAAATCGGACACGCCGGCTCGCACGCTCCGCAGTCGATGCACCCGTCCGGGTCGATGAACGCGATCCGGTCCACCCCGTCCTCAATGTGCACACAGTCCACCGGGCAAATGTCCACGCACATCTGATTCGCTTCGTCGATGCAAGCCGAGGTCGTGTAGTAGGTCATGTCGTCCCCGGAAGCTCCGCGCTAGTCGCCTGCGGCCAGGCATCTCCAGAGCCCTCTGCCGCCATCGATGCGTCCTGCAGCAACCCGTCGCCCGCCCCAACATCACCTCGCCGCCGCGATGCCTGCGCCTCCTGGTACTGGTAGCTGAATCCGCCCCCGTACTTCGTCTTCTTCGCAATCTGCGCCGCCGCCGCCCCCAGCGCCCGCTGCGTCTCGACGAACCGCCGCGCCTCCTCCTCCGATGCCTCACCCACCGTCACGTCCGTCCGGGGTACGAAGAACACCTGCCCAATCGGCCCGCTTCCCACCAGGCTCAACACGTCGCCGCCCTCCAGCGCGTACCGGAACTCCGTCTCGTGCGGCAGCCAGTCCGTCTCCACCCGCGTCGAAATCATCCCCGCCATCGGTCGCTGCAAATCGTTCAGTACCGATGTGTAGACCGTGTCCCACCCCTCCGGCGTGATGAAGTTCTGCGTGCCCCGCAGCCCCACCGTCCCCGGCACCGCGTTGATCCCCGCGGTCAGTGCATCCAACACCTGCCCCGCGCTCGCCTCATCGAAGCCCGCATGGTCGTCCAGGATCGTGATCTCGCAACTGCCGATCCCGCCCGCACCCGCCGAGCGCGTCACCTCCGCGACGAACGCCCGCGAACGCTGCCCGTAGTCATCTCCCACATACATCGTGATCGCCAGCACATCGTCGTCCCGCGCGTGAATCTGCACCGATTCGTTGTCGGACAGCGGCGGAAACACGAGCAACCCCAGCTTGTTCGCCTCCTCGATCACCGGGATCAGTCGCGCGTGCTGCGGCAAGAATGCGCGACGCTTCTCCCGTGCCGGCGGACGTCCCACGCCCGGGCGCAGTGGATTGGCGATCAGCCTCACCTGCACGTCAGGCCCCTGTGCCATTCTCTTGGTCCTGCAACAGCCCCAACGCCTCCGGAGCCCCTGCCCGCCGCGCCTTCTGGTGGTCGCGGTGGTGGTACGTGAACGTCGCCCCGTAGTTCGTCGTCTTCTCCTTCGTCGCCCGCTCCGCCCAGTAGCTCCGCTGCACATCGACGAATCGCTGCACCTCCGTCTCCGCCTCCGCC
>JABIST010000265.1 GCA_018700215.1 Dehalococcoidia bacterium
CACCGTCGTCGACTGGCGCACCCCCATCATCGACGAACTCACCGCCGCCACCTCCCACGCCAACCTCCCCATCGACGCCTCAGCCATCGCCGCCCTCGCCGACGAATGGCGACTCGGCTACGGCCTCGGCACCCGCGACATCGAAACCGGCGCACTCCCCTGGCAAACCGTCGACCAGCTCCACCGCTCCATCCTCGACTCCCTCCTCCCCACCTACCACCTCGAAGCACTCACCGAGGACCAGCGCACCCACCTCAACCTCGCCTGGCACCGCCTCACCCCCTGGCCCGACTCCGTCGAAGGCCTAACGAAGCTCAAAAAACACCACACCATCGCCACCCTCAGCAACGGCAACATCGAACTGCTCACAAACATGGCCCAGCACGCAAACCTCCCCTGGGACCACATCCTCTCCGCCGAACTCTTCCGCCACTTCAAACCCCACCCGGACGTCTACCTCGGCGCCGCCCACCACCTCAACCTCTACCCAAACCAGCTCCTCATGGTCGCCACCCACGCCGGCGACCTCAGAGCCGCCGCCCGACAAGGCCTCCGCACCGCCTACATCCCCCGCCCCCTCGAGCACGGCCCAGACCGCCCCCAGCCCGGCAAATCCCCCGAAGACCACTTCGACATCGAAGTCAGCAGTCTCGTCGAACTCGCCGGCGTACTGGGCGTCTAATCACGCCAAACCCACCAACGTTTAAACACCTCACTTCCGGAGGCGCCGCGCACCAACCCCATCTTCACTCCCCCGCGCGCCGCCAACCAGCGCTAGAATCGCAGCAGCTATCGACTAGCAATTTGACGCTCCAGATTGGATTTCGATGTATTCGATCGGCTTCCGTATCTCTCCAACAGACTGGACACATGTCGTCCTGTCGGGTTCGGTCGATGAACCCGCAATAGAAGCAGTGGAGACTGTGAAATTCCCACCGGGTATGACAGACCAAGAATCACTCGCTTGGTTCCGAGATGAAATCGCTGGATTGCTAGGACGATTCCCAGTGGAAGCGGCGAATTTTCGGAGACGCGAGCCGCAGGCGAGAGGGAGTGGTAAGTCCGTCTATCGGCGCTACGAATTCGAGGGAGTTCTCCAAGAAGTGATCTTCTCGACAACGGGAACTGAAGCCACTCCATTGGTCCAGCGGCAGATCAAGAGTCGGCTCGGCTTCGACGGGAAAGCAAACGCCGTGGACACAATTCCCGGGTCATTTCCGCAGTTCACTGATGTTGGGGCCGGCAAGCAGGCCGATGCATGTGTCGTAGCTCTTTGCGGACTTCCTGAGTGACTGAGCAGTTCCGGCTCATCGACTCAATCGGCAGCGGCAACTTCGGTGAAGTATTCATGGCTCGCGACCTCGCCCTTGGGGCAACTCGAGCCGTCAAGTTGATTCCCATCAGAATGCTTGATGATCCAGACGATTTCTTCGCCGAGGCCGCGAAACTCAACGAGTTGGCCCATGACAATGTCGTCCGCGTCTACTCGGCGGGGCCCTACGGTGACAACTCGATCTACATCGCCATGGAATTCTTGGCGCAGGGCAGCGCTTCTCGGGCGGCAGCAGGTGGTTTTGTCCCTCCGCGCCACGCGTGGAGACTGTCAATCGATATGTGCCGCGGGCTTGAATACCTCCACCAGAACGGCTTCGTCCACCGAGACGTGAAGCCGAGTAATCTCCTCATCTCCGATAGCGGAAGAGGCAAACTATCCGACTTCGGACTAGTCGCAAGAATGGGCGCCGGCGGCGAAGCTTCCGCAGCCGGATATCGGTTCCACTTGGCGCCTGAACTTCTTCACGGCGGAGCATCCGGGGTCGCAACGGATGTTTTCGCAACCGGGGTGACGATGTACCGTCTCTTCAACGGTGATGACCTCCTCCCCAAGTACGAGAATTTCGACGAGTTGGACCAGATGATCCTCAGCGGCGAATACCCGAATCGTGAGCTGTACCAGCCATTCATCCCGAGACGGTTGAAGCGCGCGATCAACAAGGCGATGGAGCTGGACCCGAGTGACCGATTCTCTAGTGCCAGCAGCCTGCGGCATGCAGTAGAACAAGTCCGGGTATCAGTCGATTGGTGGGTCGAAGTCGTGGAGAATTCTGCGATTTGGCACGGACAATCCGAGAGCCATGAATTCGAGATAACCATGCGAACCATCGACCGCTCGTGGAGCATCGAAATTCGCCGCTGCCGTATCGGATCGCAACTCAGGCGCGTAGCGGCGGACTGCAGTTCGGGAACGGTGCCTGCGAGGCGGCGCACCGCGCTTGCAAAGCTGATGTCACGCATCGCTACGACAGGGAGA
>JABIST010000338.1 GCA_018700215.1 Dehalococcoidia bacterium
CCTCGTCGACAACGAAGGCCAGCTCTACCTCGCCCGCGCCACCGGCAAGCTGGATGCCCTGGTCCAGCACACCGAGGGCCAACTCCCGCCCTCCACCTGCGCCATCGGCCACACCCGCTGGGCCACCCACGGCGAACCCAACGACCGCAACGCCCACCCCCACCTGGATGCCTCCGGTCGCATCGCCGTCGTCCACAACGGCATCATCGAGAACTTCCACGACCTCCGCTCACACTTCTCCCCGGACATCTTCAGCTCCGACACCGACACCGAGGTGCTGGCCCACATGCTCGCCGTCGAGGTCGATAGCGGCGCGGACCTGCTCGAAGCGCTCCGTCGTGTCGTCGCCTCCGCTCAGGGCGCCTACTCCCTCGTCATCACCAGCACGGACGAGCCCGGCCGCATCATCGCCGCTCGCATCGGCAACGCCGGTGGCCTCGTCATCGGCTACGGCGAAGGCGAATCACACATCGCCTCGGACCTCGGCGCGCTGATCGCCCACACCCGCGAAATCGCCTTCCTCGAACCCGGCGAGTTCGTCGACCTCAACCGCGACGCGATCAGCTTCGTCGACATCGACGGCGCAACTATCGAGAAGACACGCGAAACCGCACCACAGGACTTCGTCACCGCCGCCCGAGGGCGCTACAAGCACTTCATGCTCAAGGAGATCTACGAGCAGCCCGATGCCGTCCTCGATGCCCTCCGTGGCCGCTACCTGAGCGACCCATCCCGCGTTGAACTCGAGGAAGTGCCCTACACCGCCGAGCAGATCGCGAGCATCAACCGCGTCGTCCTCGTCGGGATGGGCACGTCATCCAACTCCACCCTGGTCGGGCGCCACTACCTCGAACGGTTCGCACGCATCCCCTCGGAGGTCGATAACGCCTCTGAGTTCCGCTACCGACAGCCCGTGCTCGACGAACACACCCTCGTCGTCTCCGTCGCCCAATCCGGTGAGACCGTGGACACGCTTGCAGCCATGGATGAGGCACGCCGTGCCGGCTGCATGCAGATCACCCTCTGCAACACCCCGGGCGCTCAGACCACGCGCGTCGCGGACGGCACTCTCCACATGCGCGCTGGCCCAGAAGTCGCCGTTGCCAGTACCAAGACCATGGCGGCCTCCATGCTGCTCCTGCACGCGCTCGCGCTGCACCTCGGCCATCAGCGCGGCACGCTCGATGCCGCAGTCGAAGCACAACAGGTCGAAGCCGCGCTGCATCTCCCCGTCGCCATCGGCGAGACACTCGAACTCGCCCCGCACATCGAAGCGATCGCCCGCCACTACGCCGCCTTCGATGACTTCCTCTTCCTCGGCCGCGGCCTTGGCTTCCCCATCGCTATGGAGGGCGCCCTCAAGCTGAAAGAGGTCTCCTACATCCACGCTGAGGGCTACGCCGCCGGCGAGATGAAGCACGGCCCGATCGCCCTGATCGATCCACACACCCCCACCGTCGCGATCGCGCCCAGAGACTCCGTCTTCGACAAGATGCGCTCGAACATCGAGCAGGTCCGGGCACGCAGCGGCGAGGTGATCGCCGTCGTCTCAAACGGCGACCACTCGCTGGACGACCTCGCCACCCACGTCATCGAATTGCCGGAAGTCGACCCGTTGCTCGCGCCACTGGTCTCGGTGGTCCCGCTGCAACTGCTGTCGTACTACATCGCGCTCGAGCGTGGCGCGGACATCGATCAGCCGCGCAACCTCGCGAAGACCGTCACCGTCGAGTAATGACAGGCTTGCCGCGGCGTCAGTCCGCCAGCGCCGCCTGTGCTGCGGCCAACCGCGCGATCGGCACCCGGAACGGCGAACACGACACGTAGTCGAATCCGTTCTGCTCGCAGAACTCCACGGACGACGGGTCGCCCCCGTGCTCGCCACAGATCCCGATCTTCAGGCCGGGGCGCGTCGATCGTCCACGTTCGATCCCAAGCTGGATCAGACTGCCCACGCCGTCTCGGTCCAACGTTACGAACGGGTCGCGGTCAATCACGTGCTGATCCAGGTACGCCGGCAAGAATCGCCCGGCATCGTCGCGCGATAGGCCAAACGTCGTCTGTGTCAGGTCGTTCGTACCGAACGAAAAGAAGTCCGCGTGCTCCGCGATCTGGTCTGCCACCATGCACGCTCGCGGCAGCTCAATCATCGTGCCAATCGTGTAGTCCACCCGCATCCCGCGCTCGGACATCACCTGCTCGGCAACCGCAATCGTCCGCTCACGCAGCAACCGCAGCTCTTCCGGCATGCCCACCAGCGGGATCATGATCTCTGGCGCCACTTCCAGACCCTCGGAGCGCAGCTGGCAGGCAGCTTCAATCACCGCCCGCACCTGCACCTCGTAGATCTCAGGCGAAGTCACACCCAGACGCACACCGCGGTGGCCCAGCATCGGGTTCTGTTCGCGCAGCGCTTCCACACGACGCTCCACCTCGGTCACCGGCACGTTCAGCGCGTGGGCAATCTCAGCCATGTCCCCGTGCTCGTGTGGGAGGAATTCGTGCAACGGTGGGTCTAGCAGCCGGATCGTCACCGGGAACGGCGCCATCGCCCGCAGGATGCCCATGAAGTCTTCGCGCTGCATCGGCAGGATCTTCGCCAGCGCATCACGTCGCGCGTGCGGGTCCCCCGCCAGAATCATCTGGCGCACCGCCGAAATCCGGTCCGCGCCAAAGAACATGTGCTCCGTCCGGCAGAGGCCAATCCCCTCCGCGCCAAACTCCCTGGCGCGCACGGCATCCTCCGGAGTGTCGGCGTTCGCGCGCACCTTCATCCGCCGCGCCGCGTCCACCCACTTCATCACCACATCAAACTCCGGCGGGAACTGCCCTTCGGAAAGCGGCAGTGCCCCCAGCATCACCTCGCCCGTGGTGCCATCCAGCGAAATGACATCGCCTTCACGCACCGTCTGAGTCGTGCCGTCAGGGCCCAGCACCACGAACTGTCGTGCCGCGTAATCAATCTCCAGCGTCGAGCATCCGGTGACGCAGCACTTGCCCATGCCGCGCGCCACCACCGCCGCGTGCGAGGTCATCCCGCCGCGCGCCGTCAGAATCCCCTTCGCGTCGACCATGCCCTCGATGTCCTCGGGGCTTGTCTCGTCGCGCACCAGGATCACAGTCTCGCCGCGCGCCGCGCGCTCCACCACGTCTCGCGGACGGAACACCACGTGCCCCACCGCGGCACCGGGAGAGGCCGCCAGCCCGCGTGCGATCACGTGCCGCTCCGCACCCTCTTCGAACACCGGGTGCAGCAGCTCATTCAACTGTTCTGGATCGAGCCGAAGGATCGCTTCCCGTTCCGAGATCAGTCCCTCGTCCACCGTGTCCACTGCAATCTTCAGCATCGCCTGTCCGGCGCGCTTCCCGCCTCGCGTCTGCAGAATCCAGAGTTTCCCCTGCTGCACGGTGAATTCAATGTCCTGCATATCTCGGAAGTGCTGTTCCAGCCGGTCGCACGCCCGCGTCAGCTCCTCGTAGACCTCGGGCATCGCCTCCTGCAGCGACGGCGGACCGTCGCCGCGATCAACCGCCAGAATCGGCTGCGGCGTCCGAGTCCCGGCCACCACGTCCTCGCCCTGCGCGTTCACCAGGAACTCGCCAAACAGTTGGCGTCGCCCCGTGGAAGGGTGTCGCGTGAACAGCACACCGGTCGCGCAATCATCGCCCAGATTGCCGAACACCATCGCTTGCACGTTCACCGCGGTGCCCCAGCTCGCCGGGTAGCCGTACTGGTCGCGGTAGACCACCGCCCGCGGGTTCTCCCAGCTCGTGAATACGGCGCCCACCGCGCCCCAGAGTTGGTCCCACGGGTCGTCCGGGAATTCCTGGCCGCGCTCACGGATCAGCGCCTTGTATTCGCCAACCAGCTCCCGCAGCGCATCCGCGCTCAATCCGGTGTCATCAGTCACGCCGTTGGAGCGCTTCTTCGCCTCCAGCAGCTCTTCGTACGGGTCGGCGTCCGTGTCGTCGCGTTTACCTACGCCCAGCACCACGTCGCCGTACATCTGCACAAACCGGCGGTAGGAATCGTAGGCGAAGCGCGCATTGCCTGAACGACGCGCCAGCCCCTCGGCCGTCTCGTCGTTCAGCCCAAGATTCAGAATCGTGTCCATCATCCCCGGCATCGATACCCGAGCGCCGGAGCGCACGGACACCAGCAACGGGTTATCCGGGTCGCCGAAGCCGGTCCCTACCAGCGCCTCAACGTATGCCAGACCCTGCTCCACCTGCGCCGTCAGCCCCTCGGGGTAGGCGCGGCCCAGGTCGTAGTACGCGTTGCAGACCTCGGTCGTGATCGTGAACCCCGGCGGCACCGGGATCCCCAGCGAACTCATCTCCGCCAGCCCCGCGCCCTTACCACCCAGCAGGTTGCGCAGGTCGCGGTCGCCATCGGAAGTACCGTCACCAAAGAGATAGACCAGCTTCTCTGAAAGATCAGCTACGCCGGGCTCCTGTGAGGTTGTGGTCATGCGGGGCTCCCTGGCTCCGGTCCAATCAAACGCGCGGACATCCACATCGCTCGTTCGCAACGGCACACCCGCTTCGGTCGAGCATGCCGCAGGCCGGATTATAGGGGAGTAAAAGAATCGTCCGAAGACGATCGTGCAGTAGACACGACCTCCGACGGCTCGCAGACTCGGAGCCCATGCCGGAAGCCACCCCCGCCTCCACGAACGACCTGCACAGTGTGCGACAGACGCTGCGCGCGCGCGAGTCCCTGCTCTCCCCGCTGGCCGCCCACGAATCGAACTCCCGAGGCCGTGCGCGCCCCGAGCCCGATCAGCTCCTCCGCC
>JABIST010000208.1 GCA_018700215.1 Dehalococcoidia bacterium
CTCGATCAGCTCGGAGGGAGGCGGCGTGTGGTGATGGCGGCGAACTTGATGATGTCGGGGAATCCTCGGAGGGCGCGGAAGAAGAAGAAGGCGAGCATGACGAGGGCGCCGAAGGCGATGATGCCGGCGATGCCCATGAGCCAGTAGGAGAGCTCCGGGGTGAGCTGTTCGGCGAAGAGGCGGGCGACGGCGCGGAGGGCGGTGGCTGCTGTGAGCGCGACGGCGAAGGCGGTGCCGCGCCAGGGAGCGGGCGGGCGGCGGAGCCGTTCGCCGGCGAACTCCGGGAGGATGAGCTGTGCCATGCCGACGATGGTCATGGTGACGACGCCGAGGCCGACGATGTGACGGACGGCATCGATGGGGGCGGTGGCGACGGCGCTGGAGGTGAGGAGGGCTTCGAGCGAGTAGCCGATCAGGAGGAGGCCGGCGAGGGTGCACCAGGCCATGGCGGCCTGGAGGGTGAGGGCGAAGGGCTGTGAGCCGGGGCGGAGTTTGACGGGAGCGCGCCACCAGCCGGTGAAGGCAGGGAAGGCGACGAAGGCGGCGCCGAGAAGGATGAGGCCGGTGGATTCGAGCACCCTCGGACGTGGGTCGCCGGCGACATCGATCAGGCCGGCGACGAGGGCGGCGATGAGGCCGATCTGGGCGAGGGCGAGGGCGGCGTGCTGGACGCCCCAGCCGGGGCGGGTGGCGTTGAAGAAGACGGGGAAGGAGCGGAGTGCGACGGCGAAGATGAAGGAGAGGTGGACGCCGAAGAAGAGGATGAGTGCGAGCACGCTGGTGCGGTCGCCGGCGAGCACGGTGGCCTGATTGCGCCACGCCTCGGTGAGCCAGGCGGCGTTGAGGACGGCCTGGACGAGGAACCAGATGGCTCCGGTGGCGAAGAGGAGGGCGGTGGGATCGCCTCGGCGGATGCCGGTTGAGGCGGTGGTGGTGACGACGAGGGCGAAGCAGGCGATGCCGGCGAGTTCGAGCCAGCCGGAGAGGGCCATGATGGCGCCGAAGGGGCCGAGATCGGAGATGGGCTGGCTGATGAAGCGGGTGAGGATGCCGGCGGAGAGGAGGTAGAAGGAGGGTGCGATGAGGGGCTGGAAGGTGAGTTGGTGGCCGGTAAAGCGGGGGACGAGGCGGTAGCCGACACCGACGATGAAGAAACCGACGAAGCCTACCGTCTGAAGATGGCCGTGGAGCTGGGAGTGCTCGACGAAGCTGAGGTTGGGACCTCGGTAGGCGGCGACGATGGGGACGAGGATGGCGAGGGCGAAGCCGCCGATGAGGGCGATGGCGAAGCCGGCGATGACAAAGGGCAGGTGGACGCGTTCGACGAAGAGGCGCTCCGGCCCGGGCGGCTCGTGATGCATCGGGATCGAACGGAAGCCGGGGTTAGAGCTCAAGTGGGGTGTCGTCCTCGTTGGACCATTCGCCCATGGAGCCGTCGTAGTTGCGGGCGGTCTCGTTGCCGAGCAGGGCGAGGACGAAGGGCGCGAAGGCACCTCGGATGCCGGCCTGGCAGTAGGTGATAGCGGGGGCGTCCGGGTCGATGCCGGCTTCGACGATGGTGGAGCGGATTTCGTCGAGGGGGCGGAAGCGGCGAGCGGGCGGGCCCTGCATGAGGTGGCGCCATTCGAGGTGGATGGAGCCGGGGACGCGGCCGATGCGCTTGTTGTCGCGGTCTTCGGTGCCGTCCCACTCGCCGTCGCTGCGGGTGTCCCAGACCTGGGGGCCGGTGCCGTTGGCGGCGTGGTCCTTGAGTTCGTCGAGCATGCAGACCTGCGACTCGTCGATGTTGGAAGTAAAGGTGCCAGCTTCGGGGCGGGGGGCACGGGAGGTGAGGGGGCGGCCCTCATCGAGCCAGGCGTTGAAGCCGCCATCGACGACGCGGACGTTGCGGTGGCCGTGGTAGCGGAAGACCCACCAGACGCGGGCGGCGTGGAGGGAGGCGTTGTCGTCGTAGATGATGACTGGCGTGTCGTTGGAGATACCCCAGCGGCGGGCGAGCGGCTCGAACTGCTCGGGGGGCATGACGAGCTTGCTGCCTTTGCCCTTGAGGTAGGGGTGGGGGACGCCGACGGCGCCGGGGAGGTGGACGCGGCGGTAGGCGACGGCCTCACCGGCGTCGATGAGGACGAAGTCCGGGTTGTCGATGCGCTCGGCGAGCCAGTCGGTGGTGACGAGCATGGGGCTCTGGGCGTTGGGGTCGAGGTCTGTGCTCATCGGATGTTCCTCCGGGTGGTGGTGAGGGTGTGCGCACGTTGCTGGTGCACTATGCCACCAGGTCAGCCCAAGCGGGAGATCGGCGGGGTGCCGCCGGGGTGGAGCGGGAGGGCGGGCACCCGGGGGAGAGGGTCGCCTGCGGGCGTGGGTTGCTAGGGTGCTTCGATGGCGGAAGCGGTAGTTCCAGAGCGCTCTCGGATGGTTGGCGGGATTCCGCTGCCGGTGGTGGCGGTGGCGCTTGCAGTGGCGGCGACGCTGCTGGGCGACTCGATGCTGTACGCGGTGATGCCTTCGCAGCCGGAGGCCTGGTCATTGTCTGTGCCGGCAGTGGGGTTGCTGCTCTCGGCGAACCGGCTGGTGCGGCTGGTGACGAACTCGGTAGCTGCTGTTGCCTTCGAGCGATTCGGGGCGCGGGCACCGTTCACGTTCGCGCTGGTGCTTTCGGTGGGGGTGACGCTGGCGTACGGGTGGTCAACGGCGTTCGTGGTGCTGCTGGGTGCTCGGATGCTGTGGGGGACGTCCTGGTCGATGCTGCGGCTGGGCGGCTTCTGGACGGTGCTGGACGAGGCGACGGACGATAATCGCGGGCTGCTGATGGGGGCGTACAACGCGATTGTGCGGATGGGCTCGGTGGGTGGGGCGCTAATCGGGGCGACGCTGACGGATGCGATGGGGCACCGGCCGACGCTGACGATCTTCGCGGGGGCGATGGCGGTGGCGGGCCTCGTGTGGTTCATATCGACGCGGGGGCACCGGCCGGTGCAGCGCATCGGAAGTGACAGCGGCGAACAGACGCGCTCGGGACTAGTCGCGGTGCTGGCGGATCGTCGGTTGCTGGTGACGGGGGCGGGCGGAC
>JABIST010000204.1 GCA_018700215.1 Dehalococcoidia bacterium
ACCTCCCGTACGCGCCCCGTCCCCTCAAACAACCTCGATCAGCCCCACTCGACCCGCCAAACAGAAGCCGCCGCTCCTCGCCACGATCCGCTCGCCTGGTCAGCTCGCCTGCCAGTTAGCCCCCGACCGCTCACACACGATGACAAGCAAGCACAAACCCCCGACCGCGGGCCGGCCTAGACGGGAGCCGCACTTGAGACAAGACCACCGGGCCGGCTTCAGGGGGATGTAGGGGGACTGGTCCCCCTGCTGGGGGCTGTCGGGGGTTCCACAACCCCTGACGAACGACAACAGGGGAGACCAATGACTCCCCGACCAAGACCGCCCTACCTCGCATTACCTAAACAGTCCCCCTCCCCGTACCGCCCATCCCATCCCATCGCTCCTCTCCTCCAACCACAACCGCGCCCTCAAACAGTCGCGAAGCGCCCATCAAGTGCCGAAGCCACCTACAATCCCCTCCATGCCCACCGAAGAAACCTCCCCCCTCAACCTCGCCCGCCACTGCCTCCAACGCTGGGCCGAAAACCCCACAACCGCCTCCAACCCCGCCTTCACCTTCGTCGACCCCGACACCGAAGACCGCACCTGGACCTACGAACAAACCTGGACCCACATCCAATCCATCGGCCGAGGCCTCCTCGACCACGGCCTCCACCCCGGCGACCGACTCCTCATCCGACTCCCCCATTCGCCCGAATACGCCTTCGCCTTCTTCGGAGCCACCGTCGCCGGCCTCCTCCCCATCCCCGCCTCACCCCAGCTCACCGAAGAAGAAATCACCTTCCTCCTCGAAGACTCCCAGGCCACCGCCCTCGTCCGCGGCCCGGACGGCCAAATCCCCGGCTTCGACGGCATCGAAATCCTCGAACACGAACTCGACACCCTCGATGGCTCCGCCACCCTCCCCGAAACCACCGCCGAAGACCCCGCCTTCCTCATCTACACATCCGGCACCACCTCACACCCAAAGGGCGTCCTCCACGCCCACCGCACCGTCCGCGGCCGCGAACTCATGCAACAGGGCTGGCAAGGCTTCGAACCCACCGACACCACACTCCACGCCGGCACCCTCAACTGGTCCTACACCCTCGGCGTCGGCCTCATGGACGCCTGGGCCGCCGGCGCCCACGCCGTCCTCCGAGGCGGCACCGCTACCCCCGATGTCTGGCCACCACTAATCGAGCGTCTCGGCGTCACCATCTTCATCGCCGTCCCCACCGTCTACAGACAGCTCCTCAAATACGGCCGCCCCGAAGACCACAACCTCAGCTCACTCCGACACGTCCTCTGCGCCGGCGAGCCGCTCACGCCCGCCCTCCGCCAGGAGTGGCAGCAACGCGTCGGCACCGAAATGTACGAATCGCTCGGCATGACCGAAATCAGCACCTACATCTCCTCCGGCCCCGTCACCCCCGTCCGCTCCGGCTCACCCGGCCGCCCCCAGCCCGGACGCAACGTCGCCATCCTCCCCGAAGACAGCGACTCCACCGAACCCCTCCCACCCGGCGAACCCGGCCTCCTCGCCGTCCACCGATCCGACCCCGGCCTCATGCTCCACTACTGGAACCGACCAGAAGAAGACGCCGCCGTCTCCCGCGGCGACTGGTTCATCGGCGGAGACCGCGCCGCCATCGACGAAGACGGCTACGTCTGGTTCCACGGCCGCGCCGATGACGTCATCAAATCCTTCGGCTACCGCCTCTCCCCCGTCGAAATCGAAGCCGCCCTCGAATCCCACCCCAACGTCTCCGAAGCCGCCGTCATCGCCCGCCCCCTCGACGAAACCAAAACCCTCGTCAGCGCCTGCATCGTCCCCACCGCCCCCGGCGCCGTCGATCAAGCTGCCCTCCAGGCCCACGCCGCCCAGCACCTCGCCGCCTACAAACAGCCCCACGAATACCACTTCATGGACCACCTCCCCCGCACCCGCAACGGCAAGCTCCAGCGCAGCGCCCTCCTCGCCACTCTGAACAAGGAGTAGCACCCCCGCCGTCGCTCCCTTTGCCAGTCGCCCCTTTGCCAGTCGACGGAAAAACCCGCAGACTCACCCAGCATCCCGGACAGAGGACCCACACGTGTCACGTATCCGAGCAATCATCACCGGCGCCGTCGGCGGCTTCACCTCTGGCATGACCGGCATCGGTGGCGGCACCGTCATGGTCCCGCTCCTCACCGGCTACCTGAAAATGACCCAGCACCGCGCGCACGCCACCTCGCTCGTCATCGTCATCTTCGCCGCCGCCTCCGCCTCCTACTGGTACGTCGCCCGCGGCGACATCAAATGGGAACTCGCCGCCGCCCTCGCCGTCGGCGCCGTCGTCGGTGCCCAGATCGGCGCCCGCACCATGCACTCCATGCCCGAACGAAAACTCAGACTCGTCTTCGCCGTCTTCCTCCTCGTCGTCGGCGTCCGACTATTGGTCTGGGGCTAGCGCATGGACCTCGCCATCGATCCAGACATCATCATCGCCCTCCTCATCGGCCTCGCCGGCGGCACCTTCGGCGGCCTGCTCGGCATCGGCGGCGGCACGCTCTTCGTCCCTGCCCTCGTCCTCATCCTCGGCCAGGAGCAACACACCGCTCAGGGCATCTCCCTCGTCGTCATCATCCCCACCGCCATGTCCGCCACCGCCGCCAACCTCAAGCGTGGCTACGTCGATAAGCAGGTCGCCGCCTGGGTCACACCCATCGCCATCCTCCTCGCCATCGCCGGCGCCCAGATCGCCGGCGAACTCGATGGCCAAACCCTCAGCCGAGTCTTCGGCGTCGTCGTCCTCTACGTCGGCTCCCGCAGCCTCTACACCAACTGGAAAAAGGCCTAACCGCCCACCATGCCGCACCACCCCGTGCCGCACGTTCACCCCAACAAACCTGAACAATCCACAACTACCTAATTTGCTACGCGCGGCTCACGATCACGAACAAGAAGCCGACATACAAGACAACCAGCAGCGCCCCCTCCCGCCGGTCGACCAGGTGACGTGACCACCACATCACGAGCGGCACCAGGATCAGGCTGCTCAGCGCGAGCACCGGCATTTCGAAGTCGTAGAGCGAGCGATCGAGGGTGAGCGGCGTGATCAGCGCCGTGGCTCCAATCACACCCAGCAGGTTGAAGATGTTCGAGCCGACGACTGCGGCGACCGCGATGTCGTGCTCACGACGCATGGCTGCCATCAGGCTTGTCGCGACCTCGGGGAGGCTGGTGCCGACGGCGACGATGGAGACGCCGACGGCGAGTTCGCTCATGCCGACGCGCTGGGCGATGCCGGTAGCGCCCTCGACCGCAACGGCGGCGCCGACGGCGAGCGCTGTCAGCCCGACCAGGAGCAGTCCGCCGGCGATGGAGAGAGCGGTGGCTGTTTTCGGGGGTCTCTCATCTTCCTCCCCATCCCCGTCGATCACCGAAGGTGACGGCACGAGCAGCAGCGACGCGAAGATGAACCCGAGCAGACCGCCGAGGAAGAGCAGCCCACCCTCGAGGCGGCCGATGGTTCCGTTCGCGCCGAAGAGGAGGACCGCCGCGGTTGCCGCGATCAAGACCGGGATCTCCCACTGCACCAGTCGCGCGTTGACGATCAGGGGCGCAACCAGCGCTGCTGAACCGAGCACCAGCGCCACATTCGCAACGTTGGAGCCGAGTACGTTGCCGAACGCCAGACCGGATGAGCCTTCCAGCGCCGCGATGAAACTGATCACGAACTCCGGTGCGGACGTGCCGAACGCCACTACCGTCGCACCCACCACCACCCGACTCAGCCCAAACATCAGCGCGATCACCACCGCGGAACGCACCACCTGCCACGCGCCCGCAAGCAGCACGGTCAGACCACCCGCAACGAGGAGTAGATCAACTGTCATCGGATCAGAGCTGCGCTAGGTGCTAGACGGTCGTGTGACGACGCGCAGCATCATGTAGCCGAGGCCACCGGCGAGCGCAGATGCCAACAGAATCGCGACCTTCGCGTCGGTCAGCAGAGCCTCAGCCTCGAACGATAGTTCGGTGACGAAGAGCGAGACGGTGAAGCCAATGCCGCCGAGCAGCGACATTCCGATGATCCCCATCCACGTCACCCCCAGCGGCAGCCGCGCACCGGCTTTCACGGCCAGCCAAATCCCCAGCGTCACACCAATCGGCTTGCCGAGTAGCAGGCCCAGCGCCACGCCCCAGGTCAGGCTGGACGTGAAGACATCGCCCAACGTGCCCATCGACAGTTCCACGCCGGCATTCGCCAGCGCGAAGAACGGCACGACGACAAATGCCACCGGCGGCTGCAACGCCCGCTCCAATCGGTCCAGCGGCGACACGGCCTGCCGCCCCACCTCCGCGATCTGCAGCAACGCATCGACGCGTTCCTCGCGATCGAGGTGCAGTTCATCTTCATCAGCGTGCGGGCGCAGCCGTTCGAGGACTGGCGCCGCGATGTCCGGGAATTCCTCTGGTCGGTGCCAGCTCCGCCACGGTGTCATCAGTCCGAGGAGGACACCGAGGACCGTGGGATGGACACCCGACTGCAACATCGCCAGCCAGGCGAAGCCGCCAATGACGAAATAGACGGGGACGTACCACATGCCCACGCGGTTGAGGACGTACACCAGCACCAGCAGCGCGCCCATGATCGCCAACGCGTTCACATCGATCGAGTCCGTATAGAAGACGGCGATCACGGCGATCGCGCCGAGGTCGTCAACGATTGCCATGGCGAGCAGCATCACCATCAGGCCGGTGGGGATGCGCGGGCCGAGCAGCACGAGGACGCCGACGGCGAAGGCGATGTCCGTGGCCATGGGGATGGCCCAGCCTTCGCGTGCGTCGGTGCCGTTGACGATGGCGAGGAAGATGAGCATGGGGGCGATCATTCCGCCGAGCGCGGCGGCGGCGGGTACGGCGACTCTTCGGAGACTGGCCAGTTCGCCCAACACCATCTCGCGCTTGATCTCCATGCCAACGACGAAGAAGAAGATCACCATCGCGGCATCGTTGATCCAGAAGTGGAGATCGCCTTCCACGTGGTAGAAGCCGAGATCCACGGTCAGCTCGTGATGGAGGACATCGAAGTAGTACTCAGACAGCGGTGAGTTGGCGAGAATCAACGCCAGCACGGCGTTGATCAGCAGTACGATGCCACCGGCGCTTTCGGTGCGCAGGAATCGCTGCACCGGACGGACGAGGCGGATCTGGCGCACACCCGGTGGTGGCGTGGACTGGACCGTCGCTGACATCGCTACTCCGCCTCGGGTCGCTGTTCGTCGAACGCATCACCTATTGTGCCGGTCCCGGGCTTGTACGCGACCGTGATCGAGGCTGTACCAACGAGGAGGCTCCATGGCCAACGCCCGCTCCCGCATCCAACTGACCAAGGAAGAGCAGCGCGAGCTGATTGAGGATGCGCGCATTCTCCAGATCGCCAGCATCGACCCGGATGGTCGCCCCCACCTGGTGCCGATGTGGTTTGTCTATGACGACGACGGGGTGATGGCCTTCACCACATATGGCTCCTCTCAGAAAGTGAAAAATCTGGAGCGCGACCCGCGCATCACGGCGCTTGCCGAAACTGGCGATGCATACGACCAGGTGCGGGGTCTCTCAATTGACGGTCGCGCCGAGATCATCCGCGATCCACACGTCACCACCCGTGCCCTCCAGCTGGTGGGTGCTCGCTACGGCGACCGTCCTCGCCCCGACCCGAACCCCGATGCCGAGCCGCCGCCGGCGGCGTACAAGCGCGTCACGGTTCGCATCCACCCGGAACGGGTGCGGAGCTGGGATCACCGTAAGCTCGGATGACTAGCCCACCTGCCCCACCTCCACCCGTGACGGAGCGTGTCACCCGCACGCTGGAGGAGATTCAGCCCCCGGCGACGGTAGTGCTGCACAACGATGATGTGAACGATATGAATCACGTGGTTCACGCACTGCTTGAGAGCGTCCCGGAGCTTTCCGTGGAAGACGCCGCGCAGATCATGCTGAACGCCCACGAGCACGGCAGAGCCGATGTGATCAGCTGCCCGTTCGAGCGGGCCGAGCTATACCGCGACCGGCTTGAGTCGCACGGGCTTACCGCGACCATTCGCCGGGGGTAATTGGGCGCGAACCCCGGCAGAACCCTGAGATGAAACGGTTCAGATCGCCTTTCGGAACTCGAATATCACTTCATGGAACCGAACATGCCTCCACTCAGCGATGTCCTTGGCCGCTTGCCGTGGTACGCGCAGCTCTCTGAAGAGCACCGCACTGACATGCTCGCGGAATTTTCGGACCAGCTCCTGATGAACACGTCACGCAACGAGTTCACTCGCCGCCTGCGCGCCTGGGCGGATATTGCCCACTTTGACGCGAAGTGGTCCCGCTTCCAGCTCCTCCAGGAGAGCGGTCTGCTCCCGGTGGCCGATGAGGCCGAGGGGTTTGCGGGCGACGACGAATATGACGAAGCCGCCTAGGGGTCTTCGACCCCCGTTTGAACGCTTCGCGCCTCGTCTCGATTTCTTGATGTCAGTTCGAGATGTGTGGCAGCGGACTAGAGTTCTGGTGTTGCCGCCGGACGCTTCATGAGCACCTCCAGCAGTGTGAGTTTCGTCGGTCGCTTGATCAGCAGCATCATCGCGCCACCGATGAACCAGAGGGCAGCGACCGTGATGAATACGCCGTCGTAGTTCCCGACGACATCGACGTAGAAAGACGCACCCTGGGGGCCCCCGGCGCCGAGGAAGAGGGCGAACGGCATGGCGACGGAGCGGACGCGTCCGAGGTAACGGCGCCCGAAATAGGAGC
>JABIST010000277.1 GCA_018700215.1 Dehalococcoidia bacterium
GGGCGATCGCCGTTGCCCTGCAGAATCACGAGGCCGCCCGCCGCCTCGATCGTCAGCTCGGTGGCCGGCCAGTCAGCCTTCGGCCCCGTCTGCCCGAACGGTGCAATCGAGCAGTAGACGAGCCCGGGATTCGATGCGCTCAGCTCTTCGTACGAAAACCCCAGCTCAGCGATCCGCCCCGGCGCGAACGACTCCAGCAGGATGTCCGCACGCTCAACCAGCGCTCGAAACTGCGTCTGCCCGGCCTCGTGATTGAGATCGAGCACCACGCTCCGCTTGCCGAGACCCACGGCCGCCCAGTACAGCGACTCGCCCTCGTGGCCCGGTCGCTCATCGAACGGCGGTAGCCGTCGAGATCGCACACCCTCGGGAGCTTCGATCTTGATCACCTCGGCACCGAGGTCAGCCAGCAGTCGTCCCGCCAGTTCGCCGCGGTCGTTGGTGGCATCGATCACTCGCACGCCGGCGAGCAAGGGGGCAGTGGAGGGTGCAGTGCTCATCGCGAGATCGCCTCGGGTTCGCTACAACGCGCGGCAACCACCGGCGTCGACTGGTTCACGTCGGCGAAGCATAGATCGAACTCGGGAAGAGCGCCGTCCGTCGGGTTAGGCCGTGCGCTTGGACCTCGGGTCTAACGCGTCGCGCAGACCATCGCCGAAGAAGCTGAATGCGATGAAGAGGAGCGCCAGCAGCGCCGTCGGGAAGAACAGACCGGTCCAGTTGATCAGCACGAAGCCGAAGTGCTCGTTAATGAGCAACCCGAGACTCGGCGTCGGCGGGCTGACGCCTACGCCGATGAACGATAGTGCCGCTTCCGCGAAGATCGCCCGCGGAATCAGGAAAGTTACCTCCACGATCACCGGCCCCATCGCGTTTGGCAACCAGTGCCGCACCGCGATCCGGGTCCTCGAAGCGCCGAGCGCAATCGCTGCCTGCGTGTACTCCATCTCCCGAATCGAGAGGAGCTGTCCACGCACCAACCGAGCCATGGTGGGCCATGCGGTCAGCGAGATCGCCAGGAACATCAACAGGACGTTCGACTCCAGCCCGAGGATGCTGCTTCGCCCGAAGATTTCCGTACCGAAGGCGGATCTCAGCAGAATGATCAACAGCAAATCTGGGAATGCGTAGGCAATATCGGTTACCCGCATGAGCACCCGATCGAAGATCGCCGGGCCGGCCACCGCCAGCGTGCCTACGAACACGCCCACGGTCGTGACCACCAGGATCGCGAACGTCGCGGCCGACAGCGAGATCCGTAGCCCCACCACGGTCCGGCTGAAGATGTCGCGAGCGAGCTGGTCCGTCCCGAACCAGTGCTCCATCGAGGGCTGCTCGTACTTCCCGGTTTCGCGCGGTGCGAGCGGGTCAGTCACCGCTCCCGCGACCGGTCGTTTCAAGAACTGCTCGGACGTGCTGTGCGTCGCTACCAAATCCGCGAATGCCGCAACCAACACGAACACGGCGACCACGCCCATCGCTATCACCGCGGCGCGGTGCTGTCGCATCCGCTTCCACGCGTCACGCCAGAACCCCGACTGCTCCACGTGGTTCACCTCAATGACGCCGACGGCCTCTGCCACTGCCATCAGTGCAACCTCACCCGCGGGTCCACCAGCGGATAGGTGAGGTCAACCAGGAAGTTCGCCACCACGATCAGCGCGGCGAACAACATCGTCGTACCCATGATCATCCCGTAGTCGCGTGCCAGCACCGAAGTGATGAACGCTGCCCCGATTCCCGGCAGCCCAAAGATCGACTCGATGATGATTGAGCCAGTCACCAGCCCGGCAAATAGCGGTCCCATCAGCGTCAGTACCGGAATCAGGGCGTTCCGCAGCGCATGCCGCCAGTAGACGGTCCGGTTGGCTAGCCCCTTCGCTCGCGCGGTCCGCACGTAGTCTTGGTCCAGTACCTCAAGCATCGAACCTCGTGTCAGCCGCGAGAGCAACGCCATCGCCGGTGAACCGAGCGCGGCGGCCGGCAAGATCCCGTTTCCGAGACTGGAGAAGCTATCGCCGAACCCCTTGCCCAATCGGACGGGGAACCAATCAAGCCAGACCGCAAACACCAGCAGCAATCCAAATGCCAGTACGAAGCTGGGAACCGCCGCCAACGCGGTACTCATGCCCAACGAGAGGTAATCCCACTTCGAATTGCGGTGAGTTGCGGCGAGCACCCCGACTGGAATCCCGATCCCGATCACCAGCAGGAACGACATGGTCCCCAGCAGCACGGACGGTTTGAACTTGTCCAGCATGATGTCGCTGATGCGCTGTCCGCGCTGGCTGAACGAGATTCCCAGATCCCCTTGCACCAGGTTGCCGATGTAACGCACGAACTGCATCGGCAGCGGATCGCTCAGCCCGTAGTAGGACTCCTGCTGGCGGATGAACTCCTCAGACGCTCCGCGCTCACCGGCGATCGACTCGAACGGGCCGCCCGGCACCGCGTGCATCAGTAAGAACGTCACCAGCGCGATGAAGAACAGCGTCACCATTGACTCGAAAATTCGACTGACCAGATAGGTAATCAAGGTGAACCCCGAACCAGCACGCGTAGTGGTGGGAGCCTAAACGAAAAATGGGGGCGGACGCACTGCGTCCGCCCCCATAACGATCGAGAGTCTGTCCGCTAGGGCCGACCCTCGATGAAGACCTTGTCGAGGAACAAGTCACCGGGGACGTTGTTCTCCATCGAACTCAGGACCATTCCCTGAACCCATGGCTGCATCAGGATGTTCCGCCGCGCGTGGTACATGGGCGCAAACGGCAGTTGATCGATCATGATCGTCTGCGCGTCCAGGTACATCTGGATGCGGGCATCATTGTCGAACTCAGTTTCTGCTGAAACGATCAACGCGTCGAAGTCAGCGTTGCTGAAGTTACCGGAGTTCAGCGCGCCGCCCGTCTGGAATAGCGGGAGCCAGTTCTGCGGGTCGGGGTAGTCAGCACCCCAGCCGCCAGTCGTCACCTGGTAGTCGCTGGCGTTGCGGAGCTCAAAGTAGCTCGCGCGGTCCACCGTCGTCACCGTTACGGTGATACCCAGGTTCTTTTCCCACTGCTCCTTGAGCCACTCAACCGTCAGCACGCCAGTCGTGCTGTCTGCGCTGAGAATGTCAATCTCCAGGCCGGCGCCGTCCGGGTAGCCGGCGTCCGTCAACAGCGCCTTCGCGGTGTCGATCGCGTTGTCGTATTGCAGGCCCAGCGTCGGGTCGTATCCGGGCATTCCTGGGGGGACCCAGGTGAATGCCGGAAGCTGAGAACCCTCACGCACGATCTCGGCGTACTCGAGGCGGTCGATCGCACTCGCCAGTGCCTTGCGGACGCGTACGTCCTGCAACGGCGCGTAGTCGAAGTTGAAGTAGATGCCGATGGTCACGAGCTGCGCGTACGCCTGGAACTGCTCTTCCAGATCGGTGCCACGCACCTGCACCAGTTCGGCCGGACCCAACTTCACGACATCCAACTCACCCTCTTGGTAAGCCAGGAATGCGATCGCCGAGTCGGCGTTGATGTCGTACTCGATCGAATCCAGCAGCGCCGGGCCGCGGTGCCAGTTGTCGCTCCGAGTCAGAACGACGCCTTCGTCATGGTTCCACTCGCTCAGCACGAACGCCCCGTTGCCCACAAGTGTGCCGGCTTCGGTCCATGCGTCGCCTGCTGAATCGATAATGTCTTGGCGAACCGGGAAGATCGTCCACAGTGTCGCCAGCAGTGGAAAGATCGGGCTTGGTGAGTTGAGCTGGAAGACGACTGTCTGGTCGTCCGGCGCCGTCACCTCAAGACCATCGACCACGGCTTGTTCCAACGCCGTGAGCGCGTCGCCCTCGACTCCATCGGCCAAGCCCTGCGACAGCGCCGCTTGTGCACCGTCCGCGGCAATGACGCGGTAGAAGTCTGCGTAGAAGTTCGCACTGCCTGGCGCGAAGATGCGCTTTGCCGCGTCCACGAATGCCTGTGCGACCAAGGGCTCGCCGTCAGACCAGACCAGGCCGTCGTTGAGGCTGAACGTGTAGGTCAGACCGTCAGCCGAGATGCCGCCGTTATCGAGCGTCGGAACCTCAGCCAGGTCAGATGTGAGGTTCTGGTCCTCGTCCAACCGCAACAGGCCGGAGTACAACTGTCGTACTACGCTGATGCTGTCGGTGTCAGTCACAGCCTGGGGGTCCAGAGTTCCGGGCTCACCCTCGAGCTGGACTCGCAACACCTGCGGTTCCATTGGCTCTGCTGCCGGCGTTGCCGCCGTCGTCGCGGCAGTAGTCGCGTCGCCCGCAGGTGCCGCGGTCGCCTCTGTGTCTGTGTCCTCATCGCCACCACAGGCGACTCCGACAATCATCAATGCTGCAGCCATCAGTCCCAGTAGGTACCAAGGCTTCCGTGTCCATCCCGCTAAAGGCATACCCTCTCTTCTCGCAATACTTGCTCAACCAACATGGGCTCAGGAAAGGGCCCGTGTGTACTAGCTTTAGACTTTCTTCGCTGTCAGCGTCAACGCCATCCCCGTAATCATCACCTGTCACACGTGATGATCAACTGCTGGACGACCCGTCGCTGCCCTCTCTACCAGTCGGTCCCGGCACTGATCATGCGTCTTTCTGGCCTGACGGCCAACCCGACGAACTCAAACGTTCCCATCAATACCGTTAGCAAACTGTCAGGCTCAATGCCCCCCGAATCCACGATCAGAACGTGGCTATCGACTTGCCTTGAGTCTCTCAAGAAACTACGCAAGAAAACGACAACCGGATTCCTCGCCTCACTCACCGATGACAAACGTTACCGCGCGCGCCCACGCTCGACGTCCTCGCGGCGCTCGTCGCCCACCGGTCTCCACACGTCAGCACACGAACGTCGATGAGGAGGCTGGCGCCCGAGGTGGCCGTGAGGCCCGCCCCTCGGAGCTCCACGTCGGCACACTCGCCGGTCTTGACCGGTGTGGCGTTGCTCCAGATTTCTGGGTTGTGCCTGTCTGACGGGCGAGATCACTCGTGTTTAGGTCGCGCGGTAAGTAAATCGTTCGCTTCTGGCTGCTGACGGCCGCGGCACACGATTGTCAGATGAACAGTCTCGCGGCTCGTCGACGAAATTCAGACGTCGGAAGCATCAGAAACCAGGCTGTCAGACCAGGTACGAATGGACGTGAGAGAACGGCGCGAGATCGGTGACCGCACTCAGCTGCAGAGACGGCTCGCTAGCCCTCTCCGGACTCCCCGTCGGACGCAAACTTGAATCGATATCCCACGCTCGCCACCGTGTTGATCTCGGCTCGCAAAGCGGTCAGCTTGCGCCGCAGCGTTGCGATGTGTTGGCGCAGCGCCGCGCGATCGTGATCGTCAGCCAGAGCACGGCCCCACACACATTCGGCCAACTCCGAGTAGCGGACCACGGCATCAGGCTCGGACGCCATCCGCAGCAACAATCGACGCTCCAGCTTCGTCAGCGACAAGGCCTCCGCCGCCAGCGCGCCCGTGTCCAGGCTGACCAGGTTCTGCTGCTCGAACGCACGCCATGTGTATTCATGCCGCTCTCGCCACTCGTCAACAGCCTCAGAGGTCAGTTGTGCCAGGCAGCGGCTGCAATAGAAGTCCTCGTCGTGCAACGGCATCCACTCATGAGCGGCGCGTACACTCTCACCGGCAACGCAGTAGGCCGGCGGGAGGACATCGGGGAGACGTCGGCGTTGTTGAGTCATATGGAGTTGCGGGAGAGGCGCCGTCTGGCACCCCTCCCATCGCTTTTCGTTTAGACCGCGGCCAGTGCTGGCACGGCGTCCTGCTTGAACCAATCCGCGTGGTGTCCGTGGACGTGGCTGACGAAGAAGCGCACCCCGTCCACATCGTTTTCGATGCGGTATTGCACCCGACCAGCGCGGGCGTACTCCAGCGGACGTGCCGCCGGCTCCGAAAACAGCTCGAACGACTGCCCTGCTGCATCAGCCATCCGCCACGCCACAAGCCAGGTGCTCATGAACGTCCGCGGCAGTACGTCGAACTCTTCCCGAGCTACCTCTGCTGTCGGCAGATCGCAGTGGCGGATCACCGCTGCGACGACGTCCGCCGACGGCGCACGTCGGTCGACTAGGTCGCGGAACTCCTCTGCACCGGAGTCTGTGGCTAGTACATCGTTGATTACCGTTGTCAGAAGGCGACACCCGACCGTCATTGCTGCTCCTACCAATCTCTTCGATTACTCGGTGAAACGAATTTGCCACCCTGACGAAACGCATACATCTGTATTTCATTTAGACTGAACTACTAAGTGCATGGAATGTGCGTCGTGAATCAGTCTTTGAAAGGGAGGGCAGATGAGTGGATCAAATGACGTCGATGTTCTTCGAGAGGCCCTCGAGCGCGACGAGCCTCCTCCTATTGGCCAGCAATTTCGGCTGATTCGCGCTGCGATGCGTTCTGACCCCGCTGCGGCGAGTCGCCTCATGCAACAGGCCTATGTGCGAGGTCTAGAGGGTGCATACGCCGCGGGTGATGATGCCGGCCTCGCGAGCCTGGCAACTCTTGGTGCGGTGGTCCTTGATTCAGTGGGCGACCATGCGGGCGCGATCGCTCGCCTCGATCAAGCGCTTACTCTCGCTAGTGAAGATGGAGAGGCTCGCCCTCGAATACTCGCGACCCGGGCGATCTACGAGGCCGTCGGCGAGCAGCTTTCCGAGGCCAGAACATCTTTGGTCGCCGCAGCGGACGCCATCCCCGCGGCGGCATCGATGGAAACCCGGCTTGATGTGGAAATGTGCACCGCGATGGTGTCGTGTGTGGCACTTGATCTGGGCGAATTGCCGCAAGCCTCCTCCACGATCGCAGACGCGCAGGCTGAACGACTTGATTCAATCGCGAGTGCGCTGATGGTTTACCTGACCGAGACGCTCGGGGCGATTGGTGAATCGAGCGAGGCACGGGCCTGGGCGGACGCGCTTCAAGGCTATGCGGGCGCGGTCCAACACCCTGCTCGGTCGATCGATGCCCTGGTCGCTCAATTCGCTCTGAAGACCCGCCGAACGCTCGAACTCGACGAGACGGAAGCCGACCCTCAGGATCTCGATGGTCAGGCGGGAAGGACGTTCAATAACGCCGCGCTCTGGCGGACCCGCGTGCTTGTCACTTACAGCGCCCTGATGAGGGGCGATCGAGTTGCCGCTCGTGATGCAGTGGCTAGCCTGGATAGTCGGCGATCTGTCATGCATCTCGCGTTCCAGAGTGCGAGCGATGGCTTCGCACTCGCGGTCCGCGCCATGCTCGAACCTGGCGTGACAATCGAGAGTGCCATGCCGCCGGAGCAGGCCACGTTGCTTTCGATTAGCGGTGCACTCGCCTCTGCCGAAGCAACCGCCATCGCCGGCTCGCAAAGCCGCGCGGCCGATTGGCTCACCTGGTTCGACCGCTCACTGCCCGCCCGTGTGGTCACGTCCATGGAATGGCCCGTCTGCCGCAAGCGCGTGGAGGGGCTGCTGCTGCTTCGCCTCGGTGATAGCCGAGAAGCCGTCGTTCGCCTCCGGGAGGCGGTCCGCTGTTGTGACGAGCGTGGCGACGCCGTTCAGGCCGGCATCGGGCGCATCCAGCTCGCCGAAGCGCTCGTCCGAGGTAGCGGAGTGCTGCACCCCTCCTACCGCGCGCTTCTGATCGGCCAGGCGGATCCCGATGCACTCCGTAATCTTGGTGTCGACCCGATTCCCTTCGCCTACGCCGCCAGTCGTACCTTCCTCCGCGAGGAAAAACAGCCCGAGCGAGGCGGGCTCACCCCACGCGAGGTGCAAGTCCTCGGCCGGCTCGCCCAGGGCATGACCTACGACGCGATCGGCAAAGAGCTGAAGATTAACCCTCGTACCGTGGGCGTTCATGCCTCTCATTGCTACGAAAAACTCGGCGTCCGCAATCGCGTCGAAGCCGTCCAGACCGCCACCCGCCTCGGCATCGTCTAACGAGGCGTCGCAACCTCCGAAGCCTGCCACTGCTCGATCCAATCGCCCACCCGCCGTTGCTGAGCGTCGCTCAACTGCAGCCCCAGCTGCGATCGACGCCACAACACGTCCTCTGCCGTCCGTGCCCACTCCACTGTCACGAGGTACCGCAGCTCGCGCTCGAACAGACCGCCGCCAAAGTCCTCTCCGAGGTCGGTAATCGACGCCGCCTCCCCCAACACCCGCTCCGCTCGCGTCCCGTACGCTCGCACCAGTCGACGTCGTAGCGACTCGTCCAACCACGGGTACCGCTGGATCAGGTGCTGGGACACGACGCCCAGCTCGCCGCGCTCGATGTCTCCGCCGGGTAGCGGCGCATCCTCCGTCCACGGCTGGCCACCACCGAGCTGCGCGCCCAGCTTCCCCAGCGCCTCCTCGGCCAGCTTTCGATACGTCGTGATCTTCCCGCCGAACACCGAGAGCAGCGGCGCTCCGTCCTCGTCCAGGTCGAGCTGGTAGTCGCGTGTCACGGCCGAGGGGTTCGCTTCCTCCTCCTCCAACAGCGGGCGCACACCGGAGAACGCATGAACCACATCACTCGGCGTCGTCACCCGTTCGAAGAACCGATTCGCGGTCTCACACAGGTACTCGATCTCCGCCTCGTCGATCGTCGCCTCCGAGGGGTCGCCATCGAACTCCACCTCGGTCGTCCCGATCAGGGTGAACTCCTCCTCGAACGGCAGTGCGAACACCACCCGCCGATCCGGGTTCTGGAAGATGTACCCGTAGCCGTGTTCGAAGAGCCGCCGCACCACGATGTGGCTCCCCTTCACGCGCCGCACCCGTCGCTCGCCGCCACGCCCGATCAGTTCGAGGAATTCGCCTACCCACGGCCCGGCTGCGTTCACCAGCGCCAGCGCCCGCACGCTGCTTCTGCCCTCGGCAGCTTCGAGGTCAACGCACCAGCTCTCCTCGTCGCGTGTTGCGCCCACACAGCGGGTTCGCGTCAGAATCGTTGCCCCACGCTCGGCTGCATCGAGGGCGGTCAGCACCACCAGCCGTGCATCATCGACCCACGCGTCCGAGTACTCGTACCCGTCGCGGAACTCTGACCGCAGCGGAGCGCCCGCATCGTGTTCGCTCAGTCGAATCGCCTTCGATCCCGGTAGCCGCTTGTGGCGTCGCATGTCCAGGTGGTCGTAGAGGAACAGTCCGATCCGCATCATCCAGCGCGGCCGCAGCCCTGCCACGTGCGGCATCACGAACCGCAGCGGACGCACCAGGTGTGGCGCATTCCTCAGCAGCACCTCTCGCTCACCCAACGCCTTCGCCACCAATCGGAACTCGTACTGCTCCAGGTAGCGCAAGCCACCGTGGATCAGCTTCGAACTTGCCGAAGATGTCCCGCTTGCCAGATCACCTTGCTCGCAGAGCAGCACTCGCAGCCCGCGCCCGGCCGCATCACGCGCGATTCCCACGCCGTTAATCCCGCCGCCGACCACCACCAGGTCGTACTCCGGCTCCGTCTTCGGCCCCGTCTTCGGCTCCGCTTCATCCGCCATCGTTCGACGCTAGCACGCGCCTCACTCAGCGACTCCCGCCCGCCGAAGCAGCCCCAAGCTGCGCGGCTATGCCATCATCCGAGCAGCACCGCAACCGCCGACCGGGGGACCGCCCGTGGACCAGCTCCTCACCATCGACCAGGGCACCACCAGCTCCCGCGCCATCCGCTTCGATCTGTCTGGTACCCAACTCGCCATCGCCCAGCGCGAGTTCACTCAGCACTACCCGCAGCCCGGCTGGGTCGAGCATGATCCCGAGGAGATCTGGCAGACCACTGTCGAGGTTGCTCGCGAGGCTCTCGCCGCCGCCGACTCAGTCGCCGCCATCGGCATCACCAATCAGCGCGAAACCACCCTCATCTGGGACCGGACCACCGGCGAGCCGATTCACCCCGCGATCGTCTGGCAAGACCGCCGCACCGCCGAGCACTGCGCCCACCTCAAAGCCGACGGTGCCGAGCCACTCGTCCGAGAGCGCACCGGCCTGCTACTCGATCCCTACTTCAGCGGTACCAAGATCGCCTGGCTCCTCGACAATATCGATGGGGCACGCGCACGCGCCGAGGCAGGCGAACTCGCCTTCGGCACCATCGATACGTTCCTCATCTGGCGGCTCACCAACGGCCGTGTCCACGCCACGGATGCCACCAACGCCGCCCGCACCCTCCTCTTCAACATCCACACGCAGGACTGGGATGAAGACCTGCTCAAGCTTCTGGACGTCCCCCGCGCGCTGCTCCCCGACGTGCGCGACTGCGCCGCCGAGTTCGGCACCACCGATGCCAGCATCCTTGGCTCCGCTATCGCGATCCGAGGTGTCGCGGGCGACCAGCATGCCGCCACCATCGGACAGGGCTGTCTCCAGCCCGGCATGGTCAAAAGCACCTACGGCACCGGCTGCTTCGCCGTCCTCAACACCGGTGACCACGCCGTTCAGTCGAATAACGGCCTGCTCACCACGCTCGCCTACCGACTCAACGGCAAGCCCACCTACGCCCTCGAAGGCTCGATCTTCGTCGCCGGCGCTGGCGTGCAGTGGCTCCGCGACGAACTGCGCATCATCGACAGCGCGGCCGAAACCGAGGCGCTCGCCAGCGGCCTCGATGACAACGGCGGGGTCTACC
>JABIST010000159.1 GCA_018700215.1 Dehalococcoidia bacterium
CGCCGGCCTCGAGGTCGCCGCCGCCTGCGACCTCCGCGTCGCCTCCGACGACTCCACCTTCGGCATGCCCGAGGTACGCGTCGGCATCCCCTCCGTCATCGAAGCCGCCCTGCTCCCCTCACTCGTCGGCTGGGGCCGCACCCGCGAACTCGTCTACACCGGCGAGAACTGGGACGCCGCCGAAGCGAACCGCGCCGGCTTCCTCGAACGCCTCACCCCACCCGCCGATCTCGATGCGGCCGTCGAGCGCTGGCTCGCCAGCATCCTCGCCAACGGCCCCCGCGCCATCCGCGCCCAGAAAGCCCTCCTCCGCCAGTGGGAACAACTCCCCCTCGCCGAAGCCATCGAGGCCGGCATCACCGCCTTCGCCGCCTCCTTCGAGCACGACGAACCCCACGAGGCCATGCGCCGCTTCATCGATCGCCCGCGTGACTAACCCGGAGCCCACGAACGTGGTCTCCAACTAGTCCGCGTCGGCGTACGGCGGCCACTCGATCCTCGGCTCCGTCGCCGAAGATTCCCTCCAGCCCTCCCCGCACCCGCCGTGTCCCACGCTCGGCGTGGTGAACACCAGCCGCCCGTCCGATGTCCAGCGCACCGTGTTCCCGGCGCCGTAGTGCGGAATATGGAAAGCAAACTCCTCCGGAAGAACCAATCCATAGCTACTCAGTCGCGGATAGAGCCTGTTCGATCGGCGGCCGTGAAGCTCGAACGTCCCGTCCAGCCGAACGTCGTATCTGCCAAACTCGACTGTCTGTCCATCCACCCACTGCTCACTCCCGCAGCCGCCTGCGTATGACGGTGTGAAGAATCGAAACACCGCCTCCCCGTCAGCCGTGAACAGATACGCTAGCTCCCCGCCGCTGCGGGGCATCTGGTTCACATACAGGTGCGCATCGTCCGAGGACCACCGAGGATTCGCCCAGTACCCGCCGAACTGCCCCGCGAACTCCCCGAGCAGCTCACCCCCGCGGCTGAACACGCGCACGCGATCCTCGGTCACCACCGCGATCCGCTCGCTATCGTGCGACCACTCCAGCGAAACGCCGCCCGCCGATCTCCCCGCCTCGACACTCACCGCCGACCAATCACCCACCGCACGGATCGTCAGCTGCAGCGATGAGCCGGCTCCGGGGTGAATCGCAGAAGCCACGGACTCCCCATCAGGTGCCCACGACACAGCCGTCCGCGCGTCGGCCTTCCCGTTCCAAAGCTCGCCGAGGTGACTGCCCAACCCGTCGAACGCAGAAATGACGGACCGCCCCTGCGTCGCTGCGACGAAACCCGAGTCGCCCGGACCGAACTCGATCGGTCGGGAATCCACCTCAATCGCTCGATCTCCACCGTCTTCGGTTCGAAGTAGGCGGTACTCCTCGCCCTGCTGGTAGACCACATACGAACCGGATGGCGCGACACTGAACTCTGCGCCGGGCCCGGGTATCACCCACGCTTCTGCCGATCCCGTGTTGGGATCGACGAATACGACCGCCGGTGAAACATCGATCGGCTCACCCGCTTCGAAGGTCACCCGATACGGCGGCTCGGGCGGTGCCGGTGCTGTAGCGGTCGCCGTCGTAGTTGCGGTGGATGTCGTCGTCGCGGTGGTCGTCGGCGTCACTGGACTGGCGGTCGCGCTGAGTTCTATCGGCGTTGCCGGCGTCTCTGAACCTTCGTTGCACGCCGCGATCATGACCATCGCGACGAGAGCAAACACCCCCAGAGCCGAGCGTCGTGTCGGTCCCCCACGTGCAGGTTGAAGTGAGCGCATCATTGGCAACCGCCACCCGCCGTATGGCGGAAGAACGCCCCGTCACCTTGGTCTCGCGAGGATACGCCCGCTACCCAAACAGCCGCTTCGACGCCATCTCCGCCAGCTCCTCCGAGCTGAATCCGTAGCTTTCGAGCACCTCGTTCGTGTGCTCCCCCACCAGCGGCGCCGCCCCCCGCGCGTGAATATCCGCACCGTGAATCTTGAACGGCGTCGCAATCACCTCGTACGAAGCTCCCGAGGGATGCTCCACTCGCTCAAACGCCCCCCGCTGCCTCAACTGCGGATCCTCCACCACCTCAAACGGGCTTGTGATCAGCGACGAAATACACCCCGCGCCGTCCATCCGCTCCTGCCAGTGCGCCAGATCCTTGCTGCGAAAAATCTCGTCGATCGTCGGCAGCAGGGCGTTGCCGTTCTCGCGCATCGTCGCCGTCGAGGTATAGCGTTCGTCCGCCGCCCACTCCGGATGCTCAATCGCCTCACAGAACCGCGCCCAGTACCGCTCCGGCAGCGGCATCGTCAGCTGCAACCACCGCCCGTCGCTCGTCTCGTAGGTGTTCCGCGTCAGGTGCCAGTGGGTGCTGCGGTTCTGCCGCTCGAAGTCGTGCCCCTCCCGGTTCAACGCAAGCTGCGTGTCCGCCGCCACCGCCCACACCCCCGTCTGCTGTAGCGACACATCGACGAACTGCGCACCCCCGTCCCGCTCCCGCAGCCGCAACGCCGAGAGCACCCCCGCCAGCAGATTCAGCGCCGCCACATGGTCGCCCTGCCCCGGCCGCGAAATCACCGGCGGCGTCCCCTGCTCCCCGATCAGCCACGTCATCCCCGAGCGCGCGAAGAACGTCGTCCCATCAAACCCCGGCCGCTCCGAGTCCGGCCCCTCCGAGCCGTAGCCCGTCAGCAGCGCGAACACCACCTCAGGCGCGGCCTCCGAGACCTCCTCGAACGTCAGCCCGTACCGCCGGAGCCGGTTCGGCGTCAGGTTCGTCACGAACACGTCCGCCTGGCTCGCCAACCGCAGCACCACGTCGCGCGCCTCCGGATGTCCCAGGTCCAGGGTCATCGATCGCTTCCCCCGGTTGTCCACCGCAAACGAGAAGCTGATCGGATCCTCCTCGCGCAACGTCCGATGCCCCCGGTACACATCCCCGTCCGGCGGCTCAATCTTCACCACGTCGGCGCCCAGATCCGACATCAACGCCGCCGAAGCAGGCGCGGCGAGGTAGTTCGCCACTTCAATCACGCGAATGCCTTCAAGTGGACCGGCCATCGTTCGCCTCTTACCTCGTGGATGCTCGATGTCGTCGAATCCTAGCGCGCACGTCCAATATCGGGGGCAGGCGTCGAGCCTGCGCCACCATCCGAGTACAGTGACCACCTTCCGCTCGCACGATCGCGAGCGATTGAGGGATACCAAATGGCTGACCCCCACGGCGAAGGCGGAACGAAGGCGATCCTCGCCGCCTTCCTCGCAAACCTCGCCATCGCCATCGCCAAGCTCGTCGGCTTCGTCTTCACCCGTTCCTCGGCGATGCTCGCCGAGAGCGTCCACTCCTTCGCCGACACTGGAAACCAGGCGCTACTCCTCCTCGGTGGCCGCAGCGCCAGCCGCGAAGCCACCCGGGAGCATCCCTTCGGCTACGGCCGCGAACGCTAC
>JABIST010000272.1 GCA_018700215.1 Dehalococcoidia bacterium
TCAGATGCCCCACGCCCCCGCACACAAAGAAGGTCCGCCTCGCGGCGGACCTCCCTGCAATCATCGCTTGGAGCGGGAGAAGGGATTCGAACCCTCGACCCTCTGCTTGGGAAGCAGATGCTCTACCCCTGAGCTACTCCCGCTCGCGATGCCAATCTTAGGTGTTTTTCCACTTCGTGTCCCGACCCAGTTCCGACGCAGTTCCGATGCAGTGCTACCGTGCCCTCCGAGGTCGGCCACACCCGACTCCCCCGCAGACAGGAGCGCCACGTGACCAGCGGACCACTCGACGATCTGCGTGTGATCGAGGCCGCCAACTGGCTCGCCGCACCCGGAGCCGCCGCGATGATGGCCGACATGGGTGCAGACGTCGTCAAAATCGAGCCGCCACAAGGCGATTTCTACCGCGGCTACATGATGGCCACACGTGGTAGCGGCGGGGTGAACTACAACTTCGAACTGGAAAACCGCGGCAAACGTTCAATCACGCTCGACCTCACCAACCCCGCATCTGCCGCAGTGGTGAAGCGACTCTGCACCGACGCCGACATCTTCATCACCAACCTCGTCCGCGAGCGCTTCGAGCGATTCGGACTCACCTACGAAGCGTTGCGCGACGCCAATCCGCGGCTCATCTACGCCGCCATCACCGGCTTCGGCACACGCGGTCCCAACGCCGATAAGCCCGGATTCGACGCCTCCTCCTTCTGGGCCGCCTCCGGGATCATGGGCGTCATGGGCAACGACGGCCAGCCGCCCGTGATCAGTCGCGGCGGCCAGGGCGACCATCCAACCGCGGTCACCGCCCTCGCCGCAATCCTCGCTGCGCTCCACCACCGTGACCGCACCGGCGAGTCGCAGTTCGTCGATGTTTCGCTGCAGCGCTCCGGCGTCTGGACACTCGGCGCGGACATCCAACAGCAACTCGCAGGGCTACCCGAGCGGCCTCGGCAAGACCGCACCACGCAGGGGATGATCACCTGGAACCCGTACCGCACCGGCGACGATCGCTGGATCATGCTCGTAATGAACGACCCGCCGCGCTACTGGAATCGCTTCGCCCGCTGCATCGACCGCGAAGACCTCGTCGATGACCCGCGCTACGTGACCACGGACCAGCTACTGCAGCACGGACCGGCCCTGATCGCGGAACTGGACGCCATCTTCGCCAGCCACGACCTCGCCCACTGGTCGCAGCGGCTCGATCAACACGGCTGCCTCTGGTCACTCGCCGCCAGCGTCGCCGAGGTAATCGACGATCCGCAGCTCAACGAGTACGACGCCTTCCCCACAGTCACTTCCGAAGACGGCACCACCTACCGAACCGTCGGCACACCCTTCGAGATCGCCGGCGCGGACATTCGACCTCGAGGTGCCGCGCCCGCAGTCGGCGCACATACGCGCGAGGTGCTGGCGGAACGTGGATTCGCTGACGACGAGATCGCCGATCTGGCCGCGGCTCGCGTCTTCGGCTAACCCTCGCTGGTTACGCTGCCGCCTCCGGTGCGGGCGCGAGGCGAATGCCGCCGCCGGACTCTTTCGCCTCGTACATCGCCTGGTCCGCCGCGCGCAGCAACAAGCCGGCCGACTCGCCGTGATCGGGCCACTGGGAGATCCCGATGCTGGAGCCAAGCTGAACCGTGCGTCCCTCGATCTCATAGGGCATGCTCAGCGCTTCCGAGATTCGGCGCGCCGTCACAGCAACGTGGTCATCGGCCTGCTCAACTCCTGCGTTCACAACCACGGTGAATTCGTCACCGCCATAGCGCCCAACCGCACCAGCCTGCCCAACCACCACGGTCAGACGGGCTGCCACGCGACGCAGCAGTTCGTCGCCAACGTCATGTCCCAGCCGGTCGTTGATCGGCTTGAAGCCGTCAAGGTCGATGAACAGCAAGCCCAGCTTCGAACCCTCCGTCCGCGCACCAGCGATTCCAGCCTCGAGCTGCTGAGCGAACTTCCGACGATTTGCCAGCCCCGTCAGCACATCCTGGTGCGCTGTCTCCTGCAGGACGTCCACCTCGCCGGCGAGCTGCTCCGAGCGCTGCTCCGATTCCTCCACCATCGTCCCCAGTCGCTGCGTCATCGCACGCAACGCCCAGCCCAGCCGATCGTGCCCAGAACGCGGCTGAATCTCTGTTGTCAGATCGCCGCGCGCAATGTCCGAAGCCGCATCTGCCATGTCGTCGGAACGCCGCCGCAGTTCGTCGATCGCCGAACCGATCTCGCCGATCGCATCGTGCGACCGAGGCACGTCCACCTCGATCAGCTGCCCCGCTGAAGCGAGCTGTGCCGTCAGCGCCAGCCGATGCAGCGGACGCGAGATCGAGCGGGTGACCACCCACGCGCCGAATGTAACCAGCAACATCAACAGCGCCGTCGCCGCGGCAATCAGCCGCAGATCGCGCTCCGCCACGGCCTCGGCTGCCTCGGCCTGTTCGATCCCGTTGGCCAGCAGGAAGTCCGCCCCCGCGTTGAGCGCGTCCAAACGTGCGCCGGTCTGCTCAAGCCAATCCTGGGTCGAGATCAGCGGCGGGCCTTCACGGGCATTCAGCAGCAAACGTCGTGCCGCGGCCCCCTCCAGAACCCCAGGATCTTCCAACAAGGCCGCCAGCGCCGCGGACTCCGCCGGCTGCGCAGACTGCTGTGCGAGTTGCAGAAACAGCTCCTCACTGTCCGAGAGCCGAGCAAGCCGCTGCCAACCCGCCAGGTCGTAACTCACCAGCCGCTGAAAGCCCGCCACCCGCACCTGAGCGAACCACTCGATCGCTTGCTGCCACTGCTCGTAGGAGACAATCGACGCTGAGAGCAGGCTTCCATCCCCCAGCCGCGCCGACTCGAAAAGATGCTCCTGGTACTGCCCGACGAAATTCGAATAGGAGGCAAATAGGATGCCGGACTCCACCGTCCCCTCGTCGACCAGCCCTCTGAGCAACGTCAGGTCGGTTGCCCTGTAGGCACCGGAGCCATCTGCTGGCTGCTGCCCGCGGTCCGCTTGATCGGCCCCGCCTGGCGTACCTCCCCTGACCGGCTGCTGCCCACCGCCCGGAAACGCCTGCCCACCCGCCTGCGGCGACTGCCCTCCGGTGGATTGCCCACCCGCTTGCGGCGACTGCCCTCCGGTGGGTTGATTGACTCCGGCACGCGCATCTCCGCTCATCGCTGATCGCACAGGCGGAGTCCCGGACGCGTCCCCGCTGGGCGGCTCATCAACCGGGCGAATCAACAGTCGAGGGCTCTCATCCAATTCTCGACTCAACCCGGCATCGCCGATCGCGCGATCCGTCTCCGCCCTCGCCACCGCCAATGCCGCCTCCGCCACGCCCACGTCGGAGCCCACCTGCGGGGCCAACGTCAGCAGAATCGTCGCCTCGCGCTCAGCCTGCACCGCGCGAATCGCCGTCTGGACCAGCGCCGCGTCTTCCA
>JABIST010000133.1 GCA_018700215.1 Dehalococcoidia bacterium
CACACGTGCGCAGCTCCTTTGCCGCCCTCTCCATCCGCCCCTTCGCCATCCTCTGGTATGGATCCCTCGGATCCACCACCGCCTTCTTCATGTCCACCACCGTTCAGGCCATCGTCTCCTTCGAACTCACTGGCAGAAACGGCGATGTCGGCCTCGTTCTGCTCGGATCGGGCGTCGCAGCCGCCGTCCTCGGCCCCCTTGGCGGCGCCATCGCCGACCGCCTCTCAAAAAAAACCATCAACATCGTTGGCTCCAGCGCCAGCATGCTCGTCTTCCTCGTCACCGGACTCTTCATCGCAACCGATCGCCTCCAACTCATCCACCTCGTCGCCGGCTCCTTCGTCAACGGCGCTACCTTCGCCTTCATCGGCCCCGCCAGGCAGGCCTGGGTCGTCGAACTCGTCGGTGTCGAGCTCCGAGCGAACGCCATCGCCCTCAACCAGGTCGCAATGAACGCCGCTCGCGTCTGGGCTCCCGCTATCGCCGGAGGCATGGTCGCCGTCGCCGTCATCGGTCCTGCCGGTGCCTACTTCACCATGACCGGCCTCTACCTCGTCGCCCTGCTCTCGCTTGCCTGGCTACCACCATCCCGACCCAACCCCGGCGCCGAGCGCCACTCCGTCCTTGGCGATATGGTCGCCGGCGTCCGCTACGCCTGGCTCCAACCCCGGCTCCGCTGGATGCTCATCCTCTTCTTCCTCATGATCCTCTTCGGCCTCTCCTCCACCGCCGTCCTCCCTGGCCTGCTCGAGAACGAACTCGACCGCGACGCTGATTCCTTCGGCTACCTCCAGGCTGCTAATGCCGTCGGTGGCCTCCTCGCCAGCCTCGCCGTCGCCTCCATCGCCGGCTCCCCGCGTGCCCTCACCGTCTACAGCGTCAGCGGCGTGCTTGGCGGCCTCGCCCTCATCCTCACCGGCGTCGCCCCCACCTTCACCATCGTCCTCCTGCCCATGCTCCTCTTCGGCGCCGGCTTCGGCGCATTCCAGACCCTCAACAACGCCGTCATCGTCACCGAATCCGATCCCGACTACTTCGGCCGCATCACCTCCCTCACCTTCCTCGCCTTCGCCGGCTTCCTCGTCGCCGCCTACCCCGTCGGCCTCGCCGCCGACGCCATCGGCGAACGCCTCACCCTCGTCATCCTCGGTGCACTCACCACCGCCACCGTCCTCCTCATCGCCCCTCTCATCGCCCGCGCCCCCTCCATCGCCCCTCCCGCCCTCGCCACCTCCGAGCAGCCCGCACCCGCCTCCCCCGACTAACTCCCGACGTATCACCAAACCACTACCCCCCGGGAGGGGGTGTGCTACACTCCTCGCACAGCAAGGCACCTACCGAGGAGATCCCAACCACCATGCAAATGAAGCTCTACGCACCCGACGTCACCTGCGAGCACTGCATCGCCTCCATCAAAGGCGCCGTCAACGGCGTCGAAGGCGCCACCTTCGTCTCCGGCGACCCGGACTCCAAGTCCTTCATCGCCGAAGTCGCCTCAGGCGCAATCCTCGACCAGCTCGCCGCAGCCACCGAGGCTGAGGGCTACCCCCTTGGTGAAGTCCCCTCCGAGGTTGGCGACGGCCACACCGGCGGCTACGGCGCAGCCACCTGGCTCCCCGAGTACACCGTCACCGCCACCGACAAGGGCGCCGACGTGAACTACACCTGCTACTGCGGCTGCGACGCCGGCTTCGCCTTCGACCGTTCCGAGGCCGACCAGGCCGCCGAGGGCTGCTGCTGCGGCAACCGCATCATGGTCGCCCCCGCCGATGTCGAGGCTCACATGAAGAGCGGCCTCGAAGACCGCGAATACCGCATCGACGTCCAAGAAGTGACGGCCCCCTGGGGCCAGCCGCTCCAGACCGCACTCGCCGTACCCGTGGAGAACTAACGACCATGGACACCGACACCCGCGCCGACGTACTGAAACGCCTCGCTTACATCGAGGGCCACCTCAAAGGTGTCCGCAAGATGATCGAGGAAGATCAGTACTGCGTGGATGTCCTGAAGCAGACCTACGCCGTCCGCCGCGCCATCGAAAAGATGGAGGCCAAGACCCTCAACGGCCACCTCCATAGCTGCGTCATCGAAAGCATCGAAAACGGCGATACCGGCGTCCTCGACGAACTCTCCGAACTCTACGAACTCGCGAACAAGTAGGCCTATCCCATGACCACTGACACCGCCGCACCCGCGAGCCCCGAGGAGGCCACCGACCTCGCCGAGGGCTCCCTCCGCTTCAACGTCAAAGGCATGACCTGCGCCTCCTGCGTCCGCCGCGTCGAACGCGCCCTCTCCGGCGTCGAAGGCGTCGAGGGCGCTCGCGTCAACCTCGCCACCGAGGAAGCGACCGTCGACCTCGCCGACCGAATGTCGCTCGAAATCCTCCGCGAAGCCGTCGACCGCGCCGGCTACGACCTCGTCGTCACCGAGGGCGACGAGGACGCCCGCGACGCCCTCGAGGCCGAGCGCCGCGCCGAGTACGCCACCCTCAAGCGCAAGACCATCTTCGCCGGTGTGATCGCCATCTTCCTCGTCGGCTACATGGCGCTCACCCACTTCGTCGGACCGCTCGATGATGTTCCGCGCCGCATCCTCCACCCCGCCTTCTTCCTGCTCGCCCTGCCCGTCCAGCTCTGGGCCGGCAAGCAGTTCTACCAGGGCGCATGGCGCGTCGGCCGCCACGGCGCCACCGACATGAACACCCTCATCGCTGCCGGCACCTCCGCCGCCTTCGGCTACTCAATCGTCGCCACCTTCGCCCCCGGCGTCTTCGAATCCGTCGAGGGCCTCGACGCCGCCGTCTTCTTCGATACCTCCAGCGCGATCATCGCCTTCGTACTCCTCGGTCGCCTGCTCGAGGCCCGCGCCAAGGGCAGCACGTCCGATGCCGTGCGCGCCCTCATCGCCCTCCGCCCCCAGACCGCCCGCGTGCTCGAAGACGGCGAGGAGTTCGAGATCCCCGTCCGCGCTGTCCAGCTCGGCGACATCGTCCTCGTCAAGCCCGGCGAGCAGATCCCCGTCGATGGCGAAGTCGTCGATGGCGCCTC
>JABIST010000132.1 GCA_018700215.1 Dehalococcoidia bacterium
CATCGATGCTCACGCCGTCGGCTATCGTTCCCGCCAGCACAGGCCCCGCCAGCATCCCGATCGCGTAGATCGCCTGGTACACGCCCATCGCCGTCGCTCGCTGCGCCGGCGCCACCGCCAGCACGCTGAGCGTGATTAGCGCGGCGTTCATCGCACCCCGACCGAGGCCGTTCACCGCCTGACTCGCCCCGAGCCAGTAGATATCGTCGAGGAACGGCACCACCCCGGCCCCAATCGCTACAGCCACCGCCGCGAAGATCAGCGTCCCTCGGTAGCCGATCGCGCGGACGATGAGCGGGGTCGCCACGGTGCCGGCCATCGACATCGCGAACATCACCGTCGTCAGGTAGCTGATCGCCGAGTCGGACGCGCCAATGCCCTCGGCGTAGACCGGCACGAACCCGAAGCTGGTCGCGAAGCTGACGAACTGCGTGGTGATGCCGATGACCGACACCACGATCAGCAGCGGATTGCGTGCTACCTCGAGGAACGTCGCCTTCGAGTACGGCTGCCGGTTTGGCACTGGCGGCTCCGGTGCCAGCAGCAGCAGCACCGTCCCGATCACGCCGAGGACGACCCCGGCATAGAACGTCGCCGTCGTCCCCCACAGGTCCGCGATGATCCCGCCAGTGAACGTCGCCAGTACCAATCCCAGTCCGTTGACGAACATCAGCCGCGACATTCCGCGCCCCGTGTCCGCCGTCGAGAAGTACGAGGAGTACAGCACGCTGACCGCGACCCACCCGGCCCCGGCCACCCCGGTCAGCGTTCGCGCGAAGAACATCGAGAGCGGCGAGGGCGCCATCGCCAGCCAGAGCGCGCCACCCGCCGCAGCGGCCAGCGCCATCACGGCGAACGGCCGCCTCCGCCCGATCAGGTCCGCGCCAACGCCGATGGGCACGCGCAGCGCCACCTGCGCAATCGCATACGAGGCGATGACCAGCCCGATCACGGTGTTCGAGGCGCCGAGTTCGAGCGCCCGCAGTGGCAGGAACGGTACGTAGAAGTACAGCGAGAGCCACAGCGCGAACGTCGCCAGCGTGACCAGCACCACGCCACGACGCCGCTCAGTCTCGCTCAGCGGCGCTCTGGAGCTATCGAGGGGAGTTGCCTCGGAAGTCGCTGTCATGACGCCATAGCGTGCACTCAGACCGTCCGAGGGGCTAGCGTCACCCGGGTTACGGCTAGACGAGCAATGCGACGCCATCCATACCTGGGTCAGCGCCGCCGTCCAGACCGTCGTTGGTGATCCGGATTCCGTGCACGGCGGCGATACCGAACGAGAGCGGGCTGCGGATTACCTCGTAACCGTCGGACTCGAGTTCGTCGGTCACGTAGCGCGGAATCCGGTTCATCACGTCGATCGCATTCGAGGTCGAAGAGAAACGGGGAGCGGACACCGCCTCCAGCATGTTCATCTCGTGATCGACGACGTTGAGGATCGCCTGTGTCACCCCCATCGAAATCTGTGTGCCGCCCGGAGCGCCCAGCGCCACGTACGGCTCGTCGCCGCGGAACACGATTGTCGGGCAGAGCGAGGAGAAGCGGCTCTTCCCGGGTGCAATCGAACCGGCGCGTCCTGGGCGCGGGTCGAACACCCCCATGCAGCCGTTGAACATGAACCCGAGCCCCGGCGAAATCACGCCCGAGGGCATCCCCAGCGAGTGGGTCATCGTGACGATGTTGCCCTCGCGATCCACGACGACGACGTGTGTCGTGTCCGGCGGCTCGCCCTTGATCCGCTCTACCGAGGCGCGCTCGCCACGTTCGATTTCAGCGGCCAGTTCAGCCGCGTAGGTCTTCGAGGTCAACCGGTCGAGTGGTACATCGAAGAACGCTGGGTCGCCGACGCACTCGTCCTTGTCGCGCGTTGCGCGCTTCATCGCCTCGGAGACCACGCGGATGTAGTCGGCACTGTTGTGTTCCAGCCCGGCGAGGTCGAAGTGCTCGAGGATGTTGAGCAGCTCGACCACCTGCACGCCGCCGCCGGGCGGATGGTTCGTCGCGACGCGGAGACCTCGGTAGTCGGTCCACAGCGGCTCGGTCCACGTCGTCCGGTAGGCGGCAAGGTCCGCTTTGGAAAGCAGCCCGCCGTTGGCGCGCATGTCGGCGTCAATCTCGTCGGCGATCTCACCCTGGTAGAAGACTTCGGCACCGCCGGCTGCGACCCGTTCCAGCGTCCTCGCCATGTCCGGGTTGCGCAGTGTCTGCCCCTCGTTCAGCAGCTCCCCGTCGTTGCCGTAGTAGATGCGCCGGCCATCCTCGGTGAACCCCTGTCGCTTCTCGTTTGCAACACGACCGAGCTGCTCGGTCATCCGCCACCAGCTCGTCGTTCGAGGGCGCAGCACGATTCCGTCGCTCGCGTGCTCGATCGCCGGGCGGCACGCCTCGGCCCAGCTCCGGCTCCCGAAGCGTTCGACGGCTTCCCAGTAGGCCATCAGGCTGCCGGGAGTGGTGATCGACTGGTAGCCGATGTCGTTCACGTTCCCGCGCACGATGAATCCGAACCCATCGCGCGTCTCGCCCTCAACGAGGTCGGCCCACATGTCCGGCGTCGCGGCCAGCGGCGTCTTCCCGTGGAAGTCGATTGAGACGTGGGTATCCGAGGACGGCATGTAAATCTGGCACGAGCCGAACCCGGCGATGCCGCACATCTGCGGATCGACG
>JABIST010000130.1 GCA_018700215.1 Dehalococcoidia bacterium
CGAACGCAGCGCCCGGCTCTCCCACGCCGCTTGGCTGCTCGCCGCCGCCATGGCCCTCTCGCCGCTGCTCCTCCTGCCCCACCACCTCGATGGCAACGCCACCGGCGCTACCGCGGCATTCCTCGGCATCGCCGCCGTGCTCTCCGCCATCGCCTGGCGCAACCAGTCCGATGGCATCCTCACCCCGAACTGGAGCGACCGTGCCCCCACCCCGGAGCCCGAGCGCATCGCCTTCGCCTGGCTCGCCTGGCCCGCGTTCCTCATCGCCATCGCCTTCGCCCAGCGCGCCCTCGAGGTCGATGCATCCGATACCGGCTGGGCGTTCGCCGCCCTTGCGCTCGTCGCGTCACTCACGATGATCGTCGTGACGCCCCGCTGGTCGAACGCCTTGCCTGCGGTCATCCCGCCGCTCCTGCTCGCCACCGCCGTTTCCATCCGCCCCGACGATCGTCTCGCCGGACACAACACGATCCTCTTCGCGCTCCCCGCCGCCCACCTGCTCGTCGCCTTCGTGCTGCTTCGACGCTGGACGCTCGCCGTCGTCTCCGCTGCCCTCACCATCGCCGCGCTCGCCTTCCTCTGGGACTGGCAGGACTGGCCCCTCTGGCGCCTCTCCGTCCTCTACGCGGTCCTCGGCGTTCAACTCTTCGCTCGCCTCACCCCGCTCCGTCGCTACCAGCTGCTCGCCGGCAACGACGAACGAACCGTCGCCGTCCAACTCCTCTCCTGGGTGCCGTCCTTCGTCGCCATCTTCACCGCCGCCACCGCCCTCAACCTCCACCTCGAAGGCACGACCATCGAGGCCGCCACCACCGTCGAGTACCGCGCGCTCGTCCTCATCGTCCTGCTGCTCGCCCCGCTCTTCGTCTTCGAGGGCTGGCGCTTCCGCCGCTGGGAGCCCGCCCTCCTCGCGCTCGTCGTCATCGTCGGCTGTACCGCCGCCGCCTGGCCGATCTTCGAGTGGCCCCGCTGGACCCTCGCTGTCACCTACTCCGCTGCTGGACTGATCGCCTTCGCCGCGCTCACCCCCTGGCGTCGCTACCGAGAGGATTCCGCCGCTCTCTCCGTCCTCATCCTCTCCTGGGCCGGCCTCCTCATCGGGCCGCTCGTTGCGCTCGGTGCCCTCGGCAGTCGACTCGAAACGCTCGATGCCAACGCCGCCACCCTCGTCGAGTACCGAACGCTCGTCGTCCTCATCCTCCTCACCTCCGCGCCTGTCGCATTCGATGGCTACCGGTCCGGCATCCGCTGGGCTTACCTTCCCGCCTCCGCCCTCGCCATGGTCGCTGTCGAACTCGCCATCGCCACGCAGGAGCCCGGCAACGTCCAGGCTCACACCATCCCCGCCGCCATCTATCTCGCCTTCGTCGGTCTCACCGCCCGCTCTACCCAGCCGCTCTCGCCCAACCTCGGTTGGCATGAAGTGCTACAGCTCGTCGGTGCCGCGCTGCTGATCATCCCGCAGGCGGAGCAGGGCTTCGCCCCCGGCGGCACCCGCTGGGGGCTCGTCCTGCTCGTCGAGGGCGCCGCCCTCCTCGCAGTCGCCCTCGCCCTCGGTGCCCGCTGGCTCGGCGTCTCCGCCGTCCTCACCCTCTCCGGCGTCGCCATCCGCTACCTCTGGATTCGACGCAACGCCGTCCCCTACTGGCTCATGCTCGCCGTTGCCGGACTGCTGCTGCTCGGCGTCGGCATCGCTGTCCTCTTCCAGCGCGAATGGTGGGATCGCAACCGCGATCGCCTCCGGGCCTGGTGGGAACGCACCGCCACGCTCCAGGCTGGCGGTCGCTATCAGGTCCCCGTCGCCGCTCTGCTCACCACCCTCGCTCCCGCCATCGCGATCCTGATCGTCGCCGATCGCTGACGTCGCCAGTACGATGCGCCGATGACCGACACACCCACCCCCAACTACACACTCCTCGATGAAGCTGGCCTCGGCGGAGCCATGTTCTTCCCCCGACCCAACGAGTCCCTGCCACCCACCGGCGCCACCGACCACCTGATCGAGGTTGACTCCAATTCCTCCCCTCGCGTTGCCATCGCAGCCCGCCACTACCTCGCCGACCCCACCTGGCCAACCATCCTCTACTTCCACGGCAACGGTGAGGTCGCCAGCGACCACGACGGCATCGCCCCGCTCTACCGCGATATCGGCATCAACCTCTTTGTCGCCGAATTCCGTGGCTACGGCGACAGCACCGGCACCCCCACCTACGCCACCCTCGTCAGCGACGCCCACCCCGTCGTCGCCGCCTTCCACCGCATCCTCGACCAGCTCGGCTGCGCCGATCAGCGTTACATCATGGGGCGCAGCCTCGGCGCCAACCCCGCCCTCGAGGCCGCCGCCAACGCCGACCAGCGCTTCAACGGCCTCATCATCGAAAGCGGTGCCGGCAACATCCGCCGCTCCCTCGCCCGCACCGGCCTGCTCGATACCGAAATCGGCGGCCAGCTCGCCCACGCCCACGAGCAGAAAATCCGCTCCATCACCCTCCCCACCCTGATCATCCACGGCGAGATCGACCTCCTCGTCCCGCCCTCCACCGCCGAAGCTCTCCGCGATCTCCTGATCAACACCACCCCCGTCCTCGAAGTCATCCCCCGCGCCGGCCACAACGATCTGCTCTGGGTCGGCCGCCTCCAATACCTCGAAGCCATCACCAAACTGGTCCAGCAGTCAGCACACCCCGCATAACTTCACCCACCCCGCGGGACGCTGCCGGGGCCCTTCGTTACACTTTCCCACCATGACCACGTCCCCAGACTCGAG
>JABIST010000080.1 GCA_018700215.1 Dehalococcoidia bacterium
ACCGGCCTTCTGCCAGACGCGCTTCTGCGGCCCCGTGATGGAGTCCGTGATCATCCCGGTCGCGGAACAATACGGCGACCGCATCAACGTGCTCCACGTCGAGCCGTTCAGCCTGGCCAGTGCGCGCGAAGGCAAGCTGGAGCCGGTCGCTACCGTTCAGGAATGGGGCCTGCTGCAGGAGCCATTCGTCTTCGTTGTCGCGCAGGACGGCACCATCGCCGCGAAGTTCGAGGGCATCATGGAGGCCGAAGAGGTCTCGGCCGTTCTGGATGCGCTGCTGTCGGAGTGACCTCGGCCTAGAACAGCAGGTTCGTCAGCCGTCGCAGCACCTCTTCGCTCAGCGGGTGCTCGTCGCCCAGCAGCTCCAGCGCGTCCAGCACACGCAGCCGTCCGCCGTCGTCGGCGAACTTGCGATCAAGCATCACTACTTCCAACAGATGGTCGAAGCCCGGCTCGAGTTCACCTGCTGCGAGCATCAACGAACCGAGCTGGTAGTGCGCCTCGACATCACCGTCGTTCGTCGCCAGTCGCGCCTCCATTGCCTCGCGGTCCACGCCCACTGCCGCCTTCAGGATCGAGACCCGCGCCAGTACCTTCCGCGACCGTGGCTCACTCAGGCTCGTTGCCGCGTGCTCTTCGGCACCTTCGATGTCCCCCAGCTCCACCAGCGCAGCCGCCAACCCGGCGTTGGCCACCGCGTGCTGTGGGTCGAATCCCAGCGCCGTCTCGAATCGCCGTTGCGCGCCCTCGAAGTCGCTGGCCAGCAGCGCCTGCTCGCCCTGGGCGATGAACGCGTCCGCCTCGGATGGGAGCACACGCTTGAAGAACTCGCGCACCTGCGGCTCCGGCAGTGCACCAATGAACTCGTCCACCATGACGCCGTTGCGGAACGCCTTCACCGCGGGGATGCTGCTGATGCCATGCTGCACCGAAACCTGCTGGTTCGCGTCCGTGTCCACCTTCACCAATTGAACCTGCTCGCCAAACTCCTCGGCCAGCTGCTCCAGCGTCGGACCCAGCACGCGGCACGGCCCGCACCACTCCGCCCAGAAATCGACGATCACCGGCACCTCATGCGAACGGTCGATCACGTCTTGCTGGAACGTCGCGTCAGTCGATTCGATCACGCTGCTGCTGGTCATTCGCCGCCTCCTGAAGTTCGGGGACCAGCGTAGCGCAGCCCGACTCGTCTGGGATCGCCCGTAAACTGCCTGTGAGGCGAAGGGATGACGATGACGGTGCTGCTGATCGACCGCGCGATGTATGAGGCGTACTCCGATGAGATCGCGCGAATCGAGGTGGCGACCGGGGGTTCCATCGAGCCCGTCTTCATCCCGCCGTCCGGCGAGCGACTGACCCCTGAGGACCTGGGGCGCATCGAAATAGGCACGCCACCGAACGGCGACTACGAGCCGGAGGGTGCGCGCCGCTTCTACGGCGGCGCGCTGCGCGCTCCCAACATCCGCTGGGTCCACCTGCCACACGCTGGCATCGATGACCCCGTCTTCGGGCAGCTACTGGACGCCGGCGTCCGCCTCACCAATGCCTCCGGCGCCATGGCCGAACCAATCGCCTGGTCCGCCATTGCTGGCCTGCTCCAACTCGCCCGCGGCTTCCCCCGCTGGGCCGCCTCGCAGCGACGCCACGAGTGGGAGACTCACCCCCGTGCCGAGTTCCCTCGCGACCTTCGAGAGCAGACCATCGTCGTCTTCGGCCTCGGCGCCATCGGTATGGAGATCGCTCGCCTCGCGCAGGCGCTGCACCTCCACGTCGTCGGCGTCCGCCGCAGCCCGGCCCGTGATGGCGATCCCGTGGACGAGTTGGTCACGCCGGACCAGCTCGCCGAAGTGCTCCCGCGCGCGGACTGGCTTGCGATCGCCTCGCCACTGACCGATGAGACCAGCGGCCTCTTCGACGACGCCCTGCTCGGGCTGCTGCCCGACGGCGCCCGCATCGTCAACATCGCCCGCGGCGAAATCATCGACGAAGCAGCGATGACCGCGAGGCTGACCGACGGACGACTGGCCGGCGCTTACCTCGATGTGTTCGAGCAGGAACCACTGCCCTCCGAATCGCCGCTCTGGGACCTGCCCCGCGTCATCATCTCCCCACACGATTCGTCCACCACCACAGCCGTCGACTCGCGGCTCTCCGGCTACTTCTTGCGAAACCTGGAGCACTGGTTGCGCGAGGAAGCGCTGGAACAGGAAGTGTTCGAGCGCTAGCTCGCGGCCAGCAGTTCTGTGGGATTGCCGAGCGTCTGCGACGCGCCACGCCGTTAAGTCGGCCGTTGTAACTACCGATGATTGAAGAGACGCATCGTCACTGGTGTGTCTCAGGTATGCGGGACCGGTGATGTTCCGGATCGAGTCGTCGATTCGGGGATCATTCCGGGGGACGATCGCATGCGTGGCAGAGAGTTAGTGGGGGCGTCCTCAGGGGCGGCTCACCTTCCATCTCCGCAGCGCGTGCAACGGAGTATCCAATGGTGAGCGACCAGACGACTGGCGAACAGACTGATCAAGCGCAGGCCAATGGCGGTCGCCAGTGTTCCGGCTGTCACCGGCGTGGTGCGACGCTGTCCCTGTTCGAGAATGGAAAGCTGTATTGCTCCAACTGCGCGGGCAACGTGAAGCGCCTCGGCATCGTGCCGATCGCTCTCGATGACGAGCCAGCCACAGCAGCCGAGCCCAGCGAGTCGACGAACAAGATCGACAGCCTCGATCAGTCCGACGACGAGATCGAAGACGACGACCCAGAGGACGAAGAGGAGCGCGTGGTGGTGAACGAATCGGTCGAGCCCGAAGAGATCGCCGTCATGCCCTCGCTGGCGTCGCCCGAACTCGAGATTGGCATGCCGCTCGCACCGCCATCCTCCGCAAGCTCCGAGGTCAGCCTCCACGGCGTCTTGGAAGCCGAGCGTGCACGCCTGCTCGAGCAGCGTAACGACCTCGAGCGGCGCTTCCGCACCGACGTCGAGTCGATCGATGACCGCCTCGCACACGTCGAGTCGCTGCTTGGCGAGGAGCCACGCTCGCTCGCGAGCTAGTCGCGAGCGTTCTCGAACGGAGGACGCTCGATCTCCGGCGCGGCATCCGAGCTGCAAGCGGGCCCGAGCAGTAGCGCGAGCAGCAGCACTCCAACCAGTGAACCGCGCACCGTTAGCCCTTCGCGTCCTCGACACGGTCAACGAAGGAGCGGACGGCGGAGTTCCAGAGCGCGGGGCGCTCGAAGTAGGCGGAGTGGCCAGCTTCCGGGATTATCTCAAGCTCGGAGCCGGGGGTCAGATCGTGGGAGATGCGGATCAGATCGGCGTGAACCACGTGGTCATGCTCGCCGACCACCCACAGAATCGGCCAGGCGCCGTCGTTCAGGCGCTGAGCGGTGGAGCCTCGGTAGTTGATCAGCCGCCCGGTCGGCTTCAGGAAGTCACGATGGCGTGGTGGGTTGATGCTGCGGATGCGCCGGTAGAGGTACTGCATGTTCGGCTCGCTCTCGGCGTAGCCCTCGGCTAGCGCCCGCTTCAGCAGCGACCCGGCCAGCACCCCGTCCTCCTCCAGCTTGATGCGCAGCGCCCGGTATCGGTCGTCCACACAGCCGCCGTTGGTGCCCGAGTACGTCAACGAGGCGATCCGCTCCGGCTGCCGCGACACCAGGCCAAACGCCGTCCGCCCGCCCATGGAGTGTGCGACGAAGTGGACGCGCTCCAACTCCAGGTGGTCCAGCAAGCCGCGCAAGTCCGTGCCAAACGCGATCCGCCCCGGACCGTCCTCGATGTCAGGCGAGCGGCCGAAGGCGCGGTGATCGAACGTGACCACGGTGTAGCGATCCTCGAACGCGTGGATCTGCTGCCACCAGGAGAGAGCGTTCCCCCCCGCGCCGTGAGCGAAGATCACCGCCGGTGCGCTGCCTAGCGGTTGGCCGTGCAGCTCGTAATACAGGTTAAAACCGTCCTCAAACGTCAGCTCTGGCATCAGCCCGCCCGCCCCACCACGTCTGTCTCCCACGGTTCCCCGGTTGCCGCTGCCACCACGTCCAGCATGTCCTCAATGTCGCCTTTCAGCAGTGGGTCAGTATTCAGGTCCAGCGCCCGCAGGAAGTGAGCGCGAGCCAGCGAGTACAGCGTCCCAGCTTCTTCACTGACAGCCTGGTGCCGCTGCCGTGGGCGTTCCAGCGCGTTCGCTACGTACTCCTCGCACCACCCGGTCGTGTAGAGGATCGTCGCATCCTCGGGTGCCAGGTCCACCGCGTGGCGCAGCGCGGTCAGCCCGTCCGCGAACTGGCGCTGTCGGGTCACCAGCGTATTGCCCAGGTAGGCATGCGCCTCCGCGAACGACGGAGCAAGCGTGACCGCTCGCCGAGCAGTCGAAAGCGCGGCGTCGATCCGCCCTGCCGTGTGTTGGCTCATCGCCTCGCGCAGCAGGGTGCGAGCTTCTTCAGTGACCGGCGTTGGTTCCATCCGTTCGATGGTACCCGCGCTGCCACTCGGTCAGGGTTTCAAGGTCCTAGTCGACCTCGACGCCCGCTACGGTGCCTTCCTTGACGATCAGCACCGGCACGTTCACCTGGCGCACCACGCCCTCGGCAGCACTTCCCAGGAGCGCACGGGCGAAGCGGGCGCGCTTGCTACGTGTGCCCATCGCGACGCCGCCGATCCCCAGCTCCTTCACCGCCGCTCCAATCGCCTCGGCCGGGTCGCTGTTGACGCGGACATCCTCCTCAACCGTGAACTCCGTGAGGTACTCGTGCTTGAGGATCTGGACGTGATCGTGGAACTCACCTTCCAGCCGCTCGGTCGCCTGGACGGTGTTCTCGGCCAGTACTGGCTCAGCCAGCTCGCGGCTGACGGTCAACCCGTCTGCTGCACGACCCGAGATACCGAGTGATCGGCCTCGGTCCGCCGTCACCTCTAGCTCGCGTGGGTGGACCACGTGCATCGCGACGATCTGATCGCGTGCAGGATCCAGGACCCGCGCGGCTGCAGCCGCAATGTCGTTGTCGATGTCGTGCCCGGTGAGGGCAATCAGTGCTCGCATGGTGTTCACCTCCGTGGCCGATTGCCGAGGGAGCCAACCCCCGTCTGGCCGCGGCCATACGGTCAGACTCTAGTTGTCGATCCGGGGGCCCCCTGTGCCTAGGGACTTTGGGCCCGGGACCAATGGACCGGTCGGGCAATCAGCTGCGCGAGTTCGGCAGACCGATACACGAGTCCGGAGCAGACGGGGCGATCGGTGAGTGGTGCGGAGGCTGTTAGGGTGGGACGCTCGATCGTGCCAAACGTCCCGCTGGCATCTCCGAAATCGCTGGGGAGTCGGATGCGTTCGAAGCCGTTCGTCGTGCTCTATCTGTCCGTGCTGGTGGCCACCATGGGAATCTCCATGGTCAGCCCGTTGCTGCCCGTGTACGCCAAAGAACTGGGCGCCACTGGCATCTGGATCGGCCTCACCTTCTCCATCTTCGCGGTCACCCAGACACTCACCAGTCCATTCGTCGGCGGCTGGTCGGACCGCTTTGGGCGCAAGCCCTTCATCGTCGCCGGCCTGCTCCTCTATTGCATCGCCGCCATCGGCTATCTGCTGGCCGAAGAGCTGTGGCAAGTGATCGCCTTCCGTGCCCTCAGCGGTGGCGGCACCAGCCTCATCTTCTCCGTCGCCCGCGCGTACCTCGGCGAGATGACGCCCGAGGGTCAGGAGGGCCGCTGGTCCGGAGTCTTCTCCTCCGCCGATATCATCGGTTTCGGTCTCGGTCCGCTCTTCGCCGGCGTCACTCGCCAGGCGCTGGGTTTCGATTCCGTCTTCATTGGCATGGCGTTGCTGATGGGAACCTCGGCCACCGTCGTCATGCTGCTGCTCCCAGCGCGCCTCGCGGTCTCCACCGAGGAACATGCCACCCACGCGCTCCCCAGCTCCCCACTTCGCCTCGCCTTGCGCGACCGGATGGTGCTTGCACTCACCCTCAACTGGGCACTGATCTCCGTCTCCTTCGCCTCAACCTTCTCTTTCCTCGGCGTGCGACTCGAACGCCTCGAGGTGGGTGCGGCGCTGATCGGCGTCGTCTTCGCCCTCGAATCGGTATCCAGCGGGCTATCGCAGCCCTTCTTCGGCATCCTCGCCGATCGCCTGAACCGTCGACTGCTCAACGTGATCGGCCTGATTCTGCTCGCCGCGCTGGTCGCCTCGCTCGGCATCACCGAGCGCCTGCCAGTGATCGCCGCAATCTTGCTCGGTGTCGGCGCGGCCGGTGGCCTCTCCGCCGTCTCGACGAGCGCGATGCAGGTGGATGTCGGCCGACGCATCGGCATGGGCACCGTGATCGGCCTTGGCGCCGCGGGAAACGGCGCAGGTGTGCTCTTCGGCTCGCTGATGGGCGGCCTGCTCGTCGACCTCACCGGGCACGATGTGGCGGCATTCTTCTTCGCCGGCGGCTCCATGCTGCTGGGCAGCTTCGTCTTCCTCTGGCTCAGCCGAGGCGCTCTCAGCGCCTCCGCCCCACTCACACGCCCAGCCGCCGTTTTCGACCAGCTCAACGTCCCGGCGGAGGACCGGTCCTCCAAGGATTAGCGATTGAATCGCAGTTCGCGTGCAGCGCTCAGTCAGTCTCCCAGTCTCAGCACGAAGCACACAGTGCGCTCACCACGCTCGCGTTATCACGGACCGGATTTGTAGGGTCCGCCCCAACTTCGCCTAGCCCGCGGCGGACGGTAACCTTCGAAGGCGCCCCCGTGACTCCAAACGTCATTGGAAGCTCACCAAGGTGCTGATGCTTTTACCTTTTACTGCCACTCCGCGGGCACGCCACATTGCCACTTTCCGAGCCCACTGGCTCAGCAATCCGCGGGCCGACCTCCTCTCCGGACTCGTCGTTGCTCTCGCACTGATTCCAGAAGCGATCTCGTTCTCGATCATCGCCGGCGTCGACCCCAAGGTCGGGCTCTACGCGTCGTTCTCGATCGCGATCATCATCGCGATGACCGGCGGACGCTCCGGGATGATCTCCGCTGCCACTGGCGCCATGGCGCTCGTCATCGTCCCGCTCGTCGCGGAGTACGGGACGGGCTACCTGTTCGCCGCCACCATTCTCGCCGGGACCATCCAGGTTGGCCTGGGCTACCTGGGTGTCGGCACGCTGATGCGGTTTGTGCCTCGCACGGTGATGCTCGGCTTCGTCAACGCGCTCGCAATCCTCATCTTCTTGGCCCAACTCCCCCACATCCTGCTCCCTGACGAGGATTCGTCCGGCAACGTACTGCCACTCAATCTCGCGTTCATCGCCGCTGGCCTCGCCATCATCTATGGCCTTCCCCGGCTCACGAAGGCGGTCCCATCGCCGCTCGTCGCCATCGTGGTCCTCTCCGGCGTGTCGATGATGTACAACTTCAACCTCCCGACCGTCGGCGACATGGGCGAACTCCCCAGCTCGTTGCCGTTCCTTGGCCTGCCTGATGTCCCGATCACGCTCGACACCCTGCTGGTCATCCTCCCGTTCTCCATCACTCTCGCCCTCGTCGGCCTGCTCGAGTCCCTGCTGACCGCCCAGATTCTCGACGACCTGACCGACACGAACTCCGACAAGAACCTCGAATCTCGAGGTCAGGGCATCGCCAACATCTTCACCGGCTTCGTCGGCGGCATGGCCGGTTGCGCGATGATCGGCCAATCGATGATCAACTACCGTTCTGGCGGCCGGACTCGCCTGTCCACCCTGGCCGCCGGCGTCTTCCTGCTGCTCCTGATCCTGGTGCTCGGCGACCTCGTCGCCCGGATTCCGATGGCTGCGCTGGTCGCAGTGATGATCATGGTCTCCGTCGGCACCTTCGACTGGCGCAGCATCAGTCCCGAGGCGCTGAGGATGATGCCCCGGCCCGAGACCGCCGTCATGGTCGCAACCGTCGGCGTCGTCGTGCTCACCCACAACCTCGCCTACGGCGTCGGCGTCGGCGTGCTGCTATCCACCGTCTTCTTCGTCCGCCACTTCACCCACCTCGTCAAGGTCACGAGCGTCGTCGACCTCGACAACGCCGAACGCCTCTACGCCGTCTCCGGCGAGCTGTTCTTCGCCTCGACGAACGATCTGGTGCATTCCTTCGACTACGACGCCGTCAAGATGAGCCGAGTTGAAATCGATCTGACCGAGGCCCGCATCTGGGACACCTCCGCGGTCGTGGCGCTCGATGCCGTGGTTGCGAAGTTCGCCCAGCGTGGCATTTCTGCCCACCTGATCGGCCTCAATCGCCACGCGGAGCACCTGCACAGCAGAGCCACCGGCAAAGTATCCGTCGGCCACTAACCCTCAGCCCACACCCTCGGGGAGACTCCGCCTGCGGCTCACGCCGACCTCGATTATCATCGAAGGCACCTCGTGCGCCGGTAGCTCAGGGGATAGAGCATCAGACTTCGGATCTGAGGGTCGAGGGTTCAAATCCTTCCCGGCGTACCACCCCTTCCTCCACTCCCAGTCAGCCTTCGGTTCTCAGCCAACCTGAGCGCTACCATCCCCTGATTGCCCCCGACCACTGAGAGGCGAGCCGTGCGAGGTTCGTTTGCTGCCCTGGCGATTCGGAACTACGCGATCCTCTGGGTCGGCTCACTGGGCTCGTTCACAGCCTTCTTCATGTCCACCGTCGTCCAGTCGATCGTCGCTTTCGAGTTGACTGGCAAGAACAGCGCCGTCGGTGTCGTGCTGCTCGGCCAGGGACTCGCATCCGCGGTGCTCGGCCCGTTCGGCGGCGCCGTCGCGGACCGCATCTCGAAACGACTGATCAACGCCGTCTGCCAGAGCGTCATCACCGTGGTCTTTCTCTCGATCGGCACGCTGATCGCGCTCGACCAGATCGCGCTCTTCCATCTCGCCGCCGGCTCGTTCGTGATCGGCACCATGTTCGCCTTCATGGGCCCCGCCCGGCAGGCCTGGGTCGTTGAACTCGTTGGTCCCGAACTGCGCGCCAACGCCGTTGCCCTGAACCAGGTCGCCCTCAACGCCGCCCGAATCTGGGCGCCCGCACTCGCCGGCCTGATGGTCGCCGTTGCCGCCATCGGCGCCGAAGGCGCCTACTTCGCGATGGCTGCGCTCTACGCCGCCGTGACGCTCCTGCTCCTGATGATGCCGCCATCGAAGCCGATCCCCGCGATCGCTGGTCGCTCGATCTTCGGCGACATGATCGCCGGCTTCCGTTACGTGCAGCATCAGCCGCGGCTGCGCTGGATGCTCACGATGTTCTTCGTCATGATCGTGCTCGGCCTCTCGTCCATGACCGTGCTGCCGGGCCTGCTGGAGAACGAACTCGGCCAGGACGTGAGCAAGCTCGGCGTCATCCAGACCGTCAACGCCGTCGGTGGATTGATCGCCAGCCTCGCCGTCGCCTCGATTGCCGGGTCACCGAAGGCGCTCAAGGTCTACAGCGCCGGCGCCCTGCTCACCGGGGCGGCGCTCGTGCTCACCGGCCTCACCCCCACCTTCGGGTTCATCTTCATCCCCATGTTGCTGACCGGCATCGGCACCGGCGCCTTTCAGACGCTCAACGGCTCCGTCATCGTCACCGAGGCGGACCCGGCCTACTACGGTCGCGTCATCTCGCTCACGTCGCTCGCCTTCTCCGGTTTCATGCTGATGGGTCTCCCAGTCGGCCTCGCCGCCGATCGCTGGGGCGAGCGACCCACCCTCGTCGTCCTCGGCGCCACCGTCATGATCCTCGTCGCCATCATCTCGCCGATCATCGCCCGCGCTCCCCACGGCGTTCGCCACGACGAAGCACCTTCCGAGGTGGCAGCAGGCGGTGGCGGCTCCGGCTCCTAGCCGCGACCTCCACTCCTCGCGAACGCCGCCCACCGAACCGCTATCATCGCGCCCAACCTGTGCCCGCGCGCACCACCGATCGAGGAGCCACCCACCCATGCCGGACCTACCGAAGCGAACCCTCGGCCGCACCGCCCTCGAAGTCACCACGCTCAGCTACGGCGCCATGGAGCTGCGCGGTGGTCGTGGCCGCGACATTTCGGAGCAGCAGGCCGAAGCGATGCTCAACGCTGTGCTCGATTCCGGCATCAACTTGATCGACACCTCGCCCGACTACGGACTGAGCGAGGAGCGCATCGGCCGCTACATCGCCCACCGCCGCGACGAGTACGTGCTCGCCTCCAAGTGCGGCTGCCTCGTCGCCGTCGAGCCCACCGCGGGCGGCCCCCGCCACGTCTTCACGCCGGAGAACATCCGCGCCGGCGTGGAGCAGAGCCTCAGTCTGATGAAGACTGACCACCCGGACATCGTCCAATTCCACGGCAGCCCCTCGCGCGCGGAACTGGAGGAGCACGGCGGCCTGCAAGCGCTGCAGGACCTCCAACAGGAAGGCAAAGTCCGCTTCCTCGGCATGTCCGGCACACTGCCACACCTCCCGGACCAGATCGCGATGGGGGTCTTCGATGAGTTTCAGATCCCCTACTCCGCCCTCCAGCGCGAACACGAAGACCTGATCACCGCCGCCGCCGAGGCTGGCGCTGGCACCTTCATCCGAGGTGGCGCCGCCAAAGGCGCACCGTCCGAGGACAAGGCATGGGACCTCGGACGTCCCGCGCGGCCCGGCGGGCCTGCCGATCCCTTCGCGGACGGCAGCGCCGAGCGCTTCTGGGACGCCGCGAAGCTCGACGAACTGGCGGAGGGCATCGGGCGCATGGCCTTCACGCTCCGCTTCACACTCACCCACCCCGGCCTGAGCACAACGATCGTCGGCACGGCGAACCCCGCTCACCTCGCACAGAACGTCGAGGCGGCACAGGCTGGCCCGCTGCCAGCCGACCTCTACGAAGAGGCGAAGCGTCGCCTCACCGCCGCCGGCGCGACGCCCGAGTAGGGCGGGGCAAGCGATGCAGCTACGACCGCTGGGCAACACCGGCCTCGAGATCTCCTCGATCGTCTTCGGCGCAGGCGCGGTCGGCGGCGGCGTCTTCCGAGGCGAAGAGTCACAACGCCTCGAGACGGTGCGCCGCGCGCGTGAGCATGGCATCAACTGGATCGATACGGCTCCCAGCTACGGCGACGGTCAGTCCGAGGAGAATCTCGGCTGGATCCTCCGCGAACTCGACTGGAACCCCAATCTCTCGACGAAGGTGCGACTCTCCGCCGAGGAGATGGATGACATCCCCCACGCTGTTCGCAACTCGATTGAGGAGAGTCTGAAGCGAATGGGCCGTGACGCAGTCCAGCTCATCCAGCTCCACAACCAGATCCTGCCCGAGCGCGACCCGGCCAGAGGCGCCGTCGGCATCGGAGACGTGCTCGCCCCCGGCGGCATCGCCGACGCCTTCGATGATCTCCGCGAGGCAGGCTTCGCCTGGTTCTCCGGCTTCACCGCCCTCGGCGATGTCGATGTGCTCCACCAGCTCGTCCAGAGCGGCCGCTTCCAGACGATCCAGGCCTATCACAACCTGCTCAACCCCAGCATGACCAGGGCCATGCCGACCGCGTTCTCATCGCTCGACTACCGCGAACTCGCCGTTGCCGCCGCGCACCGAGGGATGGGCGTCCTCAACATCCGGGTCCTCGCCGCTGGCGTCCTCGGCGGTCAGGAGCCGCGCGGCAGCCACGAGATGTCGACCGGCTCACCGCCACAGCGCGATGCTGAGCGAGCCGCCCTCGTCAACGCCGCGCTCGAAGGCGAGCCGGGCACCCCGGCTCAGCGCGCAATCCGCTTCGGCATCGGACAGCCGGGCATCTCCGGCGTGCTGGTCGGCTTCGCGGATCCCGACCAGGTGGACGAGGCGGTCGCGGCGGCAGAACTGCCGCCGCTCAACGCGGAAGCGCTGTCTCGCCTCGAAGCGCTCTACGAGAGCGACTTCGCCGGCTAGCAGCTTCATTCACAGCGTCGACGGGACGTTCGGACGACAGTCACAAGCGGGTCATCGTGAGTTCGCGGCGCGTCGCTCAGGCTCTAATCCCGCAGCGGCACGATCTCCGTGAGGACGCCGCCAACGCTGGTCGGGTGGAAGAACGCCGCCGTCTGGCGACCGTCTGCGGTGTTCCCCAGGTCGATTTCTCGCATGCCCTCGGCGCGCAGTCGCGTCACCTCCGCGGAGACGTCGCGCGCGGCGAAGCACATGTGGTGGAGGCCCGGGCCGTTCTTCGCCAGGAAACGGGCGGTGCCGCTCGTGGCGTCGGACGCTGGGATCAGCACCTCCACGGCCGTTTCGGCTTCACCCACGTTGAAGAAGTAGTTGTAGGTCTGCTCCGGCGCGAAGTAGCTGCCGTCCGGCCAGTTCGAACGCGCTTCATCGAGGTCGAGTCCGAGCTGGTTGCCGAGGATCTTGCGTGCTTCCTCAATCGTGTAGGCGACAAGGCCAACGTGGTCGAGCTTGGCGAACATCAATGCTCCTTCTTCCAGTGGTACCGGTTCGGACTATTCTCCGCCGTCGGGCTCTCCGCCAGACTCGCCTTCCCCGCCGGTGACCCGTGGGGAAGTGTCGGCGACGCCTTCAACCTTCTCGGTCGTAGCGCCCGCTGGGGCACTGGCCGAGCCCGTGGCGTTGGCCGCCGCGCTACCGACAGCACCACCGCCGCCGAACAGGCCCTTCAGTGTGTCGAGCAGTCCCATGTCGTCTCTCCTGATCGACTCGCGTCGACCGCGAGATATTCGTTCCTGTCGGGCACTCTAAACGAACTCGGCACCGGCGTGTGCGAATCATCGGTTGCCTGGCCGTTGGGACGGCGCACGCTTACCGAAGGTGGTCGGCGCGACGGATCACCAGCAGCCAGGTGAGTAGCGCTGACACCGCAATCAGTACCAGCGATGCCATCCCGGCGTCGGCCAGGAAACCGCCCTCGTTCGCCGTCCAGATCCGCGTTGCCAGTGTGTCGAAGCCCAGCGGTGCCGCCAGTAGCGTCGCCGGCAACTCCTTCATCGTCGAAAGCATCACCAGCCCGCCGCCCGCCGCCAGTGGTGGCAGCATCAGCGGCAACTCCACCCGCCACAGTCGACGAAGCCGACCGGCGCCCAGCGTTCGCGCCGCCTCGCCCAACCGTTCGTCCACCGCGCCCACGCCCACCTGCGCGCTCCGGTACGCCTGCGCACCGAAGTGGATCACGTACGCCAGCAGTAGCAGCGGCAATGTCTGATAGAGCGAGGACAGCGCCGGCACTCGCAGCGCCAGGAACACCATCGATAGCGCGATCACCAGCCCCGGCAGCGCGAACCCGGCCACCACCACGGCGTTCAGCGGCCCGGCGAACGGGCTGCGGTAACGTGCCGTCAGGAACGCCACCGGCAACACCACCGCCACGCTCACCACCGCCGCCGTCACACTCACGGACACCGTGTTCCACGTCGGCTCAATCAGCGCCGTCATCCCCTCGGCACTTGCGAACCCGGCGGCCTCGTTCACCAGCCCGCGGTATGCCCACCACGAGAGCACGACGACAGGCGCAATCAGTCCGATGCCAACTGAGCCGACCAGCGCCAGCAGTGCCGCGGGGCGCCAGCGGCCCAGCGGAATCACCACCGGCCGTCGCGCCGGCTCGCCTGCCGCTATTGCCACGTCACGGCTCGCGAGCCGTTCAGACACGACGATCAGCAGCGCGACGACGGCCAACACCAAACCCAGCGCGAACGAGAGCGAAGTATCAACCAGCCGCGTTGTGAAGATCCGCGTCGTCAGCGTCTGAAAGCCCATCAGTTGAACCACGCCGAAGTCGCTGACCACATAGAGGAACGTGAGCAGCCCTCCCGCTCGTGCCGATGGCAGGAGCTGTGGCCAGACGACACGACGAAATGTCGGAATCGGTCGGTGCCCCAGGAGACGAGCCGCCTCCTCCAGCGATGGCGGCAGCGACGCGAGTCGCGCGGCGACCGGCAGGTAGACGTAGGGATACGTGATCGAGGTCAGCACCAGGAATGCGCCCGGATAGCCATCGATCCGCGGCAGCCCGCTCACTCCGAGCGGCGACAGGAGTTGCTCGAACAACCCTCCCGGCGCATACGCCGCCAGCATCGCCGCCCCGGCGACGAACGACGGCAGTACCAGCGGCAGCGGGCAGGCGATCCGCCAGAACGTGCGCCCCGGGAGGTCCGTCCGCATTGTGATCCACGCCAGCAGTGTGCCGATCGCGGTTGCGGTCAGCGAAACGCTGACGGCCAGCCAGAGCGTGCGGAGCAGTGGGTCCAGCGTCTGCCGCGAGGCGACGGCAGAGAATAGCGCGGCATCCGCCGAGAGGTTCCGAAAGACCAGGTAGACGAACGGGATCGCAAAGAGCGCAGCGGTCGCTGCGCTCGCGATGATCAGTCCGATCGGGGCACGGCGAGCCCGGACCCGCTCGCGCCTCGGTGGTGCGGGCGGGTCGGCTACGGCGACCGCGAGATCAGATGTCGAGTCCGGCCTCACGAATCAGCTCCAGCGTCCGCTCCAGTCCGCCGCCCAGCGCGTCGAACTCTCCAAAGTCGATAGTAGCGGGCGCTTCGATACCCGCAGCCGGCTTCACGCCAGCAGCGAGTGGGTACTCCAGCGTCTCTTCCGCGAAGTACTGCTGCGATTCCTCCTCCAGTAGGAAGCGGATGAATCGCTCGGCAAGGGCTTCGTCGCCGCTGCTGACGGCACTCGCGGCCGTCGCGATGGTCACCGAGCCCGGGTCGCCATCGGCAAGCCGGTGGTTCTCGCTCGGCGTACTCGGGTTCTCCACCTTCAGACGCGCGTTGTAGTAGTGGTTTACGAGTCCTGAGTCGATCTCGCCGCGTGCGACTGCCTGGACGATCGCGCTGTTGTTGCCGTAGGTCTGGGCGCCGTTCGCCACCAATCCTTGCAACCAGCCCAGCGCCACGTCATCACCGTGTTCCAGCCGGAACAGTGTGAAGAAGTCTTGGAACGAACCGTTGGACGGCGCGAATCCCACCCGGCCCTGCCACTGCGGCTCGGTCAGCTCGAAAATCGAAGCGGGCAGCTCATCGGCCGCCACCTGGTCGCGGTGGTAGACCAACACCCGCTGGCGTCCGGTGATCGCCACCCACTGTCCGCCGTCGCTGTGCGGCGCGAGGTCGAGCACGTCCGCGGAGAGCGTGCCCAGCAGTCCCAGCTCCGCGAGGAACGCGATCGGTCCGGGGCTCTGAGAGATGAAGACGTCGGCCGGGCTCCGCTTGCCCTCTTCTCGAATCAGCAGCGCCAGCTCCACCGAGCCCGCGTACCGCACCTGCACGTCGATACCGGTCTCTTCGGCGAATCGATCGAGCAGCGGCGCAATCAGATCTTCGCTGCGTCCGGAATAGACAGTCAGCGTCTCATCGTTGCTACCACCGCATGCGAGGAGTAGCGCCGTGGCAGTCAAGGCGCCGAACATACCGACTGTATGGAGAATCGTTCTTAGGTAGGACTGCATTTGAAAGTTAGGCCGTATGACTCCGCTCGGGCACGAACAATCCCCCAACGGCGGCGCTCCCCTCTGCTATTCGCTGCTTAGTCGGTGCGGTAGGCGACGGTCGGTGGTCCCCTGTATCGAACGGAGACCCGCTCACCTCGGCGGTGGTGTGGTGCGGTGAAGCTGCGTACTTGCAGGCGATGACCATCATCTCGAGTGAGCTGGTACATCGAGTCGTGCCCGTAGAACTCGACCGTATCCACGGTCCACGCGCCGTCCGACGCCAGCTCCAGGAACTCCGGTCGCAGCAGCACGTCCACCGAACCGCTACTCGCGCCGTTCAACCCCGCAACCAGCGGTACCTGGCCCACGTCCGTTGCCGCCTGCCCCGCGCTCGCCTCGCCCGAAACGAGGTTGGCGTCGCCCACGAACGTGGCGACCCAGCGGTCCGAGGGCCGTTCGTACAGCTCGCCCGGCGTACCGGACTGCAAGATTCGTCCCGCTTGCATCACCGCAATCTCGTCGCCGAGCACGAACGCCTCGTCCTGGTCGTGGGTGACAAACAGACTGGTAATGCCAAGCTCGCTCAGCAGGCGCCGCACCTCGGTACGGAGCTGCACACGCAGCGTCGCGTCCAGGCTGGCGAACGGCTCATCCAGCAGCAACACCGACGGTTCCGGCGCCAGCGCCCGTGCCAGTGCCACCCGTTGTCGCTCGCCACCTGAGAGATGCGCCGGCAGTCGATCCGCCAGCGCACTGAGCCCCACGAGGTCCAGTGCTGCGCCGACTCGGTCGTCGCGATCAGCCGTCTTGTGCAGGCCAAAGGCCACGTTCTCAGCCACCGTCAGGTGCGGGAACAGCGCCCCATCCTGGAACACCATCCCTACCCGCCGCTGCTCAGGCTCGACGAACCGCCCGCCGCCGCTCAGCACCTCATCGTCGAGCCGAACGATCCCGCCATCGGGACGCTCGAGGCCCGCAATCAGCCGCAACAGTGTCGTCTTGCCACAGCCCGATGGGCCGAGCAGCGCAACCGAGGCGCCAGGTTCAATGGTCAGCGAGACACCGCGCAGCACCGGCGTGCCGCCCAGATTCAGATGTGCATCCTCGACGGTCACCCGGCGTGGCTGAACGTGCAGCCCCTGCCCCGTAACCATCCCCCGCTCGCTCATACTGTTCACGCTACCCGTTCGCCGTTGATAGGATCAACGGGACTTTAGTCATCACTATGCAGGACTAGAAGATTAGCATGTCCTAATAATCGAAGGTAGGGGGCGAACCTGTAGCCCCGGTAACAGCGAGCGTATCGTCAGCCACGAAAAGAGGCGCACCGCATGGACGCAATTGAAGCACTGGCAACGCGGCGCTCCACCAGCACCTTCGCGGACGCCGCCCCACCCCTCGAGTTGGTCGCCCGCATCATTGAGGCCGCCACCTGGGCCCCCAACCACCGTCACACGGAGCCATGGCGATTCGCCGTCCTCACCTCCGAGGCCCGCGCCACCCTCGGTGAACGCGTCGCCGAGTGGATGCGCGCCACCCTCGACCCTGCCACCGCCGAGAAGCAGGCCGAGTCCACCCAGAAGAAGCTGCTCCGCTCGCCCGTCATCGTCATCGTCTCGCAACCCGGCTCGCCCGATGACCCCACTCAGGACCTTGAGGACTACGCCGCCTGCTGCTCCGCCACCCAGAACCTGCTCCTCGCCGCACACGCCGAGGGCCTGGCCAGCAAATGGAGCACCGGCACCCTCGCCACCGCACCACCCGTGTTCGAGTACCTCGGCCTCGCGCCGCAAGACCGCATCGTCGCCTTCGTCTACCTCGGCTACCCGCCCGAGGGCGCGGACCCGCGTCCCGCCCAGCGCGCCCCAGCCCAGATCGACTGGCGCGGCTCCGAGGACTAGCGCTCCGCTACCCCGCCGCCGCCACCACGAACGACTCCCGCGCCGCCTCGATCGTCCGATCGATCAGCGCCTCATCGTGCGCCAGCGACAAGAACCAACCCTCGTACTGCGAAGGCGCCAGGTGCACCCCGCGCTCCAGCATCGCCCGATGGAAGCGCCCAAACGCCGCCGTGTCCGATGTCGTCGCTTCCGAGTAGTTTGTCGGCGCGCTGTCGCGGAAGAACGCCGTCAGCGTCGACCCCGCCTGCACCACCGTCAGCGGCACACCAGCCGCACTCGCCCCGGCCTCAAGCCCAGCCCCCAGCCGCTGCCCCATCTCCTCGAGGCGTGCATGCGCCCCCTCGATCCCGAACAGCGTGTCCAGCGTCGCGCAGCCCGCCGCCATCGCCAGCGGATTCCCGGAGAGCGTCCCCGCTTGGTAGATCGCGCCCACCGGTAGCCCACCACCGATGATCTTGCCCAGCACCGTCAGGTCCGGCCGCACCCCATACTTCTCCTGCGCCCCGCCCTTCGAGGCGCGAAAGCCGGTGATCACCTCGTCGAACATCAGCAGCGCGCCATGCTCGTCGCAGATCGCGCGCAACCCCTCCAGGTACCCCGCCGCCGGCGGAATCACCCCCATGTTCCCCGCGATCGGCTCCACAATGATTGCGGCTACCTCACCCGGGTGCGCCGCCATCGCCTCACGCACTGCATCCAGGTCGTTGTACGGCACCACCAGCGTCTGCGCGGCCATCGCCGCCGGCACGCCCGGCGAATCTGGCAGCGACAGCGTCGCCACACCTGAGCCCGCCGCAGCCAGCAGCCCGTCCGCGTGCCCGTGGTAGCAGCCCTCGAACTTCAGCACGAGGTCCCGGCCAGTCGCTCCGCGCGCCAGCCGGATCGCGCTCATCGCCGCCTCGGTGCCGGAGTTCACGAAGCGCACCATCTCCACCGATGGCACAGCGCCGATCACCCGCTCCGCCAGCTCCAGCTCCGCCTCCGTCGGCGTACCGAACGAGGTGCCCAGCGGCGCCGCTTCGCGGACCGCCTCCACCACCACCGGGTGCGCATGTCCGAGGATCAGCGGCCCGTACGACGACACATAGTCGATGTACTCGTTGCCATCGATGTCAGTGACGATCGCGCCCAGTCCACTGGCGAGCACCACCGGATCGCCGCCCACACCTTTGTAGGCGCGGACTGGCGAGTCGACGCCACCCGGGAGCAACTTCTGTCCGCGCTCCATGGCGGCGCGCGAGCGGTCGTGGTTCAGATCAGTCATTCGAGGCCAACCATCGTGCTGCTTCCTTTGCGTGATACGTGATCAAAATGTCCGCGCCAGCGCGGCGAATCGAGGTCAGCGTCTCTAGAATCACCCGCTCCTCGTCCAGCCAGCCGTTCGCGATCGCGGCCTTCAGCATCGAGTACTCGCCGCTCACGTTGTACGCGGCCACCGGCAGATCGGTGCGGTCTCGCACCTGGCGGATGATGTCCAGGTACGCCAGCGCGGGCTTCACCATCACAATGTCTGCCTGCTCCGCTTCGTCGGCCTCCACCTCACGCAGCGCCTCGCGCGCGTTCGGCGGGTCCATCTGGTAGCCGAGCCGGTCGCCAAACTGAGGCGCGGAATCGGCGGCCTCGCGGAACGGACCATAGAACGCCGAAGCGTACTTCGCGCTGTAGGCCATCAGCGCCGTCTCCGTCAGGCCGCGCTCATCGAGCGCTTCCCGAATTGCACCGATTCGACCGTCCATCATGTCCGAGGGCGCAACCATGTCCGCACCGGCCTCGGCGCAAGTCACCGCCATCTGTGCCAGCAGCGGCAGGCTGTCGTCGTTCAGTACCTCGCCCGTCGGGCTCAGCAGCCCGCAGTGCCCGTGGTCCGTGTACTCACAGAGGCAGATGTCGCAGATCACCGCGAGGTCCGGGTCCGCGTCCTTCAGTACGCGCACCGCCTGCTGCACAATCCCGTCCGGCGAGTAGCCCTCGGTCCCTTCCGGGTCTTTCGACGAAGGAATACCGAACAGCAGCACTGCCCGCACTCCCAGCGAGCGCAGCTCACGAGCCTCGGCGCCAAGCTGATCGAGCGATAGCCGGTACTGGCCCGGCATCGAGCTGATCGGCTGTCGCACATCGCTCCCGTGCGTCACGAACAACGGATAGATGAACGAGGCGGGGTCGAGCCGCGTCTCGCGCACGAGGCCGCGCAGTGCGGCGGTGCGTCTCGTGCGTCGGGTGCGTGTGAACGCGCCGGTTTCGGTTCTTCGTCCCAGGTCAGCAATCACGATGCTGTCTCCGATCCCGCCAGGGTGGCGGCTTGCTCCCAGAGATGTGCGCGCAGCGCCGTCACCATGCCCGGCACCGAATGCTCCGTCGCAACCACGTCAGGCGCCAGCCCAAGCTCACGCGCCGTCTCCGCGGTCGTCGGTCCGATGCACGCAATCGTCGCCCCCGACAGCGACGACAAGTCGCCATCGAGGATCTGCGCGAGATTCTTCACTGTCGAGGAAGAGCTGAACATTGCCACGTCCACGGCGCCCGCTCGGATCGCCGCCAGCACGTCCGCTGGCGGGTCGGCGGGCGCGGCCGACAGGTACAGCGTCAGATCGTCGACCAGCGCACCGGCGGCTTCCAGGCCCGCCGGCAGTGCCGGGTGCGCGTTCTCTGCCCGTGGCAGCAGCACCGGCTCGTTTCGCAATCCACCCAGGCCGGCCATCGCCGCAGCGGCAGCCTCCCCCGTCGCCTCGTCCGGGACCAGGTCAGCGATCAGCCCGCGCGCAGCCAGCGCTCGCGCCGTCGCGTCACCGATCGTGCAGATTCGCGTCCCGGCAAAGGCACGCGTGTCAGTCCCCTGCTCCGCAAGCATGTCGAGGAAAGCGTCGACTGCCACCGCCGAGGTGAACGCGACCCAGGCGTAGCGTCCCTCGCGCAGTTGATGCGCGGCGTTGGCCACTGCAGCCGGGTCGGCGCGTCGTTGTGCCTCAATCGTCGGCAGTACCAGTGGTCGCGCACCCTCGGCACGCAGCGCGGAAACCAGCGTCGATGCCTGCTGACGGCTGCGTGTGACCAGCACGCGCTTGCCCGCGAGCGGCCCGAGGTTCTGCGGGTCGAGCTGGTCGCGCAGCGCAACCACGTCTCCCACCACGAACAGCGCGGGCGACTGGATGTTCTCGGTACGTGCGGTCTCGGCGATCTCGGACAGTGGTGCGGTCACCACCCGCTGGCCGGGTGTCGCCGCCTGCTGAACCAGCGCGGCCGGCGTGGAGGGGGCGCGGCCACCGGCGATCAACGCCGCGCTGATCGCGTCCAGGTTGCCCACCCCCATCAGCACCACCAGCGTGTCAGTTGCGGTCGCCAGGCGTTGCCAGTCTGCCTGTGATTCGGGCTTCGTCGGGTCTTCGTGGCCAGTCACCACCGCGAACGAAACGGCCACTCCGCGATGTGTGATTGGAATGCCGCCCGCGTTCAGCCCGGCAATCGCCGAGGTGATCCCCGGGATCACGGTGCAGGGCACGCCCGCTTCGGCCAGCGCCATCGCCTCTTCGCCACCACGACCGAAGACGTACGGGTCGCCGCCCTTCAGCCGAACCACGCGCTTCCCGGCGAGCCCGTGCTCCACCAGCGCCGCGTTGGTCTCGTCCTGTGTCAGCGCCTGGCGCCCGGGTGCCTTGCCCGCATTGATCAGCAGCGCGTCGGCCGGCACCTCATCCAGTAGCTCGGGTGGAGCCAGGCGGTCGTACAGCACCACCTCGGCGTGTCGCAGCGCCTCCAGACCGGCAACCGTAATCCAACCGGGGTCGCCGGGACCGGCGCCCACCAGCCAGGCGTGGCCCAGGGTGCTCATCAGTCCTCCTCCGCGCCAACGCGCGCCTGCAGTCGACGGCCAAGTTCGCCGCCAATCTCCTCGGCGTCTGCCAGCGGGCCAGTCGCGTCACCAAAGTCAGGCAGCGCCTGGTCGTCTTGCGAGAGCATCCCTCGCAGCGTCAGCAGATCGCCGGTCACGGTCGCGTATGCGCCCACCGGCAGCGAACAGCCCGTACCCAGAGCAGCCAGCAGCCCTCGCTCTGCGGTGACCGCTGCGCGCGTCTCGGCGTGGTCCAGCGCGGCCAGCAATCGAAGTGTGTCGTCGTCATCGCTACGGCACTGCACGCCCAGCGCACCCTGCCCGGGTGCGGGAAGGAACTCCATCGCCCGGAATAGCTGGGTCGCCTCGCTCAGCCGGCCAAGGCGATCCAGGCCGCTCGCTGCCAGGAGCACCGCGTCGGCCTCACCGTCCATCACCTTCTGAATCCGTGTGTCCACGTTGCCGCGAATCTCGATCGCCTCAAGGTCAGGTCGAAGCGCGTTCAACAGCGCCACGCGACGTTGAGAACTGGTCCCCACTCGCGCGCCCGCCGGCAGTTGGGCGAGCGTGCGGTCGCCCGAGGCAACCAGCACATCTCGAGGATCAGCGCGCTCCGGAATGGCGGCGATCGTCAGCCCGGGCACCGGCTCGCTCGGTACGTCCTTCAACGAGTGGACGGCCACATCGGCGCGCCCATCCAGCAGCGCGTCCTCTACGCCCTTCACAAAGACGCCACGGCCCCCCAGTACACGGAGCGGCGTCTGTCGGTCTTGGTCACCCTCGGTGTGAATCTCGACGACCTCGACCTGGAGATCGGCGTGCGCGGCCTGCAACGCGGCCGTCACAAGTTCGACTTGCACGAGTGCCAGTCGCGATGCGCGCGAAGCGATTCGTAATGTCGACATCAGCTGGCTGCGTCGTTCGCGCCCGAACTCTGCGGAAGCTCTGACATAGAGCTGGTCTTCGGCTGCTCGTCGTCCAGCCGGAACAGGGTCCGTGCCACCTCAATGTAGTTGCCATCCTGGTCACCGCGCTCTCGCAGCGTCGTGATCGGGTCGTGCAGCAGGCGCTTCACAATCGCACGTGTCAGCCCGTCAATTTCTTGTCGAGTCGCCTCATCCGCGCCCATTCGGCGGAGCGACTTCTCAACCGCTTCGCGACGAATCGCTTCGGCACGGCCGCTGATCGTCGCAATTGTCGGCTGCGTGCGAAGCTGATCCCACCACTTGTTGAAGTCGGCAATCTCGTCCTCAAGCACAATTTCAACGGCGCCGATCTCCTCGGCGCGCGCTCGACCGTTCATTGAGGCGATCTCTTGCAGCGCTTCCATGTCGTGGTAACTCACGCCCGGCAACTTCGCCGCCTCCGGGTCGACATCGCGCGGCATGCCAATGTCGATGATCAGCAGCGGCGAGCCCTCACGACGCTCAACCGCCGTCCGCATCGTCTCCAGACTGATCAGCGTGTCCGGTGCTCCGGAAGCAGCCACAATCACGTCGCTCATCGCAATCGCGTCGGGGAGTGCATCGAACGAGGCCGCCTTGCCGCCCAGCTCGGCAGCCAACGCTTCGGCTCGGGCAACGGTGCGGTTCGCAACGGTTACTTCGCGTGCGCCTTGGCCCACCAGCGCCTCCGCAGTCAGGCGACCGGCCTCGCCGGCGCCAATCACCAGCACCCGTGCCGCGGCCAGGTCTCCGTGCAACTCGCGTGCCTGCTGAACGGCAATCGACGAAACAGACAGCGCGTGGTGTCCAATCGCCGTCTCGTTGCGAGCCCGACGTCCGGCGCGAATCGCGCCATGGAACAGACGTACCAGGATTGCGTCATCAATCCCCACATCCGCTGCATCAGAGAAGGCCGTGCGAATCTGACCCAGGATCTCGGACTCACCAATCACCATCGATTCAAGGCCAGAAGCCACCCGGTAGAGGTGTCGCACCCCTTCGGTGTCGTGGTGAACGTGAAAGTGTCGGCGTACGGACTCGGGCTCGGCGCCCGTCTCTTGCTGGATGAAGTCGAAGAGCTTCTCCGGGGCGTGCGACCCCGCCGCGTACAACTCCAACCGGTTACAGGTGGCAATGATCGCCACCTGCCCCAGGCTGGCCTGCGCTCGCGTAATCGTCGCTCCCACGTCCTCGGCAGCAATCGAAAGCTGCTCGCGGACGCCAATCGGCGCCGTGTGGTGACTCATGGTTGCGACGGTAAGCATCGGTCAGTCTCCTGCCGGTATCTCAGCCGTCGCCCGCGGCTTCAGGGGTTGGTCGATACCCAGCGAGTGAATGATCCGCTCGCGGGCCTCGTCGTAACTGCCGGCACGCAGCAGCGCACGCAGCTCGTCGTCAATCGCTTCTTGCCAGGTGTCAGCCTGAACGCGGTTCGGGCAGTCCTTGCAAAGCAGGGGCGGCGGCGTCTCCGCCAGCGCGCACTCGCCGGCGCACTCGCGGTCGCGAGTACGTGCCAGCACGCGCACCTCGGCCAGCAGGTCACCAAGGGCGACCACGTCGTCCGAGAGGAATTCTTCCATCCGCTCGCGCAGCCAGCGTGCCAGCGCCGGGCTGCTGCCACCGGTTGAGGTGGCGATCGAAATCTGTCCGCGCTTCGCCAGCGATGGCAGAATGAAGTCACAGTTCGACACGTCGTCTGCGGCGTTGACCCAGATGTCGCGAGAGCGCGCCTCATCGGCCACTTGCTTGTTCACCACGCCGTTATCGGTGGCCACCATCACCACCTCGTACCCCTCGGTGTCGCCGGGCTCGAACGAACGCTCGATCAGCGTCGCGCGGCCGTCGTCCACGTACTGGCGCACCTCGGGAATTAGCTCCGGCGCCACAATCGTCACCCGCGCGCCCGCGTCCACCAGCTTGTGGATCTTCTCATCGGCAACGCGGCCGCCGCCCACCAGCAAGACCGGACGGTCCTGCATCTCCCAGAAGACCGCGTAGTAACCCATTAAGCGTCGCCTTCACTCGATCGCATTGATGCGGGGTCAATGCCAACGGACTCGCACCACGCCAGGTACGCACCCGGCGAAATCTCCGATGGCTTGATTTCACTGCGACCGCCCCAGAACACGTTCGTGTAACCAACCGGGATCCCGGCCGCTTCCAGGTGCTCGTCGATCGCCGCCTTGTGCGCCAGCACCAGATCCTTGTCTGTGCCGTGCGCAACGCCCATCACGTTGACGTCGCGGAACTCAGCACCGCCCTCGCGCCAGTAGGCGTGCGTCATGATGTGGTGGCGCCCCACCTCGCGGCCCGCGTCCAGCTCCTGCCCGGCAGGGACAGCCCAGTGGAACAGCGCGTTGTAGCGCGTGACGCGCTGACCACCGGCCACTGATTTCACGTGCTCAAGGAACGTTGAGAAGCGCCCAACCACGCCCTTCTCCTGCAGCACATCGGCCGTGGCGAACAGGTCATCAATCGTGATTCCCGCCGCTTCAGCGCGCGCCGTCCACGGGGCTTCGACCAGTTCGTCGACCGTGAACTCGCGCTTCAACACTTCCATCACGTCCCACTCGTGGTCCGTCAGCGGGATCACCTCGGTGTCGATTACCCGGCCCGGCTCGTCGCTCCGAGCGCCCGGCTCGATTTCGCGGCGGCGCATGTGGCCCACACCAAGTGCGAACAGCTTCTTCGCCGGCATCAGCCGGAACGACTCCGCGCCAATCTGTTCAGCCAGATACTGCGCGTGCTTCTCAATCGAGAACTGCGGCGGCACCTTCAGCGTCGTCCACAGCCGGTAACGGGAACCGGGCGTCGCCGAATCAGTCGTGCGGATCACCACGTGGCCAGAGAACGGGTCGTGCTCGAACAAGTAGTCGAACGCCTCGGTCAGCCGCTCTTCCGGAATCTGCCATGCCACCAACGAGCCCAGCGCCAGGCTGGTCGTAATCATCGTTTGCCGAACGCGACGGATCGTGCCGGCCTCAAGCATCGCGCGAATCCGCTCGAGCACGACCCCAACTTCGACGCCGGACTGCCGCGCGATTTCGCCGAACGGGTCGCGTTGGAAGCCCTGCAACTGGTCCTCGGAAATTCCGAGAATCTGCAGGTTGATCGGGTCGTCAATCGTGATCGGAACTGGCGCGGCAGTGGTCATGATCTGCTTACCTCCGCAGGCTGCGCCTCTTCGGTGGTCGGTTCGCGACGTTGGACGCCCTGGCCGAGGCCAACGTGGTCCACTAGCTCCCCCGCCGACATCCGACGACAGGTGAACATCGGCGTGTCGAACTCGGTGAATGATGTCGAGTCAGAGACCCGCAGGTCCTTCACCAGTGCCAGGAACTGCCCGGGCGAGTCACCCTCGAAGGCGACCACGAATTCCTGGTCATCCAGGCCGTAGGAGTACGTCGTGTTGATCTTGATCTCTGGGTATGCGTGCCCGATGGAGACGTGCTCGGTCATCACCCGATTCCGGCGCGTCTCCGAGGACTGGTACCAGTCCTTCGTCTTCGCCATCGGGTAGACGAACAGCCAGTCATTCACCCCGCCGTCAGAGCGGAAGAGATCGCGTTGTTCGATGCCGGGCGTGTACTGGTTCTTGTACTGCGAGCGCATGGTCATGGAGAGGAACGAGTGGGGGCGTTCCAGCACCCAGCCCAACTTCGTGTCCAGCATCTCCGCGTGCCAGTCCATGATCTCGTCCAGGTCGTCCGACACCTGCCAGATCAGCAGGTCGGTGTCGTTCCGTGAGCCCACCGTCGAGTAGACCCGCGTCAACATCCGCTGCGCGGACTGGTCCAGCAGCTCCACCAACTCAGCGCCGAATGCTGCGCGCTCGCTGCGATCCAGCGCCCGCACCTCATCGCGCACGCGGAAGAAGCTGAACTTCACGAACTGCTTGCCGTGCGGCGACTGTGGTCGGCGCGGCGCATTCGCCGCTGCCGTGACCCACGCTGGCGGCCCACCCGCGCCCTCCGGTCGACCCGCGCCAGCGGGTCGTGCGCCGTTCGAGCCGTTCGAACTCGGGCGTCCACCATTCGCCGCGCCATGTTCTTGCGTCATCGGGTCGCCAGTCCTGCCTCGCGCTCGACTTCGAGGCCGTAGTTGCTCTGGAACAGCTCCTCGATCCGCGCGTTCTGCTCATCGGTGATGTCAGGCACGTCGGACGCCGCCGCAAACTCATCCAGCTGCTCGTGGCCGTAGATGTTCGGCAGCGCGCTCACCACTTCAGGTGTACGCAGCACGTAGCGCAGCGCCGCCTGCCCCAGTGTCTGTCCCTCGGTCGTCAGGAAGTCGAGCTGCTCAATCTTCTTCAGGCCGTTCACCATCCACGCTCGCGGTCGGTGCTTGCGGTGGTCGTTCGCGTCGAACTTCGTGTCCAGCGTGTACTTGCCCTCCAGCATCCCGCTTGAGTGAGGCACCCGCACCAGCAGCGACTTGTTGTTCCGCCGCGCGCTCTCGATCAACTGCAGCCCAGGGTCGAGTTCCAGCGCGTTGTAGATCATGTGCACAATCTCGACCGGCAGGTTGTCGAGCGCGTACAGCCCCTCGTCCAGCCACCCAATCGCCGGCCCCAGCGCCACGCCAACCGAGCGAACCTTGCCCGACTGGCGGACCCGGTCGATCAGCGTCCACAGGTCATCGCGCAGCAAGTGTTCCATCCGCACGTTGTGGAGCTGCCACAGGTCCAGGTAATCCGTGCCCATCCGCTCAAGCGAATTGTGCAGCGCCCGCTCAACAAACTCCGGCTCAAAGCAGTGCTGCGCCGGCTGATGGTTCTTTGCCGAACGGTCCACCGATTCCCAGTCGTAGCCAAACTTCGTGCTCAGCACGATCTTCTCGCGCTCCGCACCCGGGAACGCCGTCGCGATGATCCGCTCACCCCGCCCCTGGCCATAGGTATCGGCCGTATCGATGAAATTAATCCCTCGGTCGGTCGCATCGCGCAACATCTGCGCTGCGTCCTCATCCGAGTGGTCGCCCCACCATCCAGCAGTCAGCGTCCAGACGCCGAATCCGACCTCTGAAACACTGATGTCTGTGCCCGCGATCGTGCGGTAGCGCATCGACAACCCCTCGCCCCAAAAAGCAGTTCAAAGCACAATCGCCCGAATTCCGGACACCATCAACTGCTGAGTTAGTCGAGTATCACTAGGTTTGGGCAGATTCAACGTCAGCAAATCTACCAAGATGCGCAACCGTTATGCGTGAATTGCCTAGATTTGTAGCTCCGCGCAACCAAATTCACCACATGAACCCACATCCACCTACACCACCGGTGCTGTGCCTCCATCCACGTTCACCGACGCCCCCGTCACATAGCTCGCCCGCTCCGACGCTAGGAAGCAGATCACGTCCCCAGCCTCCTGAGCCTCCCCAACCCGACCCAGCGGAACCCGCTGCCCCATCTGCTCGTAGTGCTGCTCCAGCGGTACATCTGAGTCTGCCTCCCAGCGCCGCTCGTGCTGCCCCGCCTTGATCAGCCCAATACACACCGTGTTCACAAGGATGTTGTCCCCCGCCAGATCCCGAGACATTGCCTTCGTCAGCGCAATCCCCGCCGCCCGCGACAACGACGTGGGCAGCGAGCTGGCGCCCGGCGCCTTTCCGCCGCCAGTGGTGATGTTGATGATCCGCCCGCCCCCGGCCGCCTTCATCAGCGGAATCGCCGCCTGCGAGGCGTACACCGCCCCGTAGACCTTCAGCTTGAGGTCGTAGCTCAGCGCCTCCTCAGTCAGCACCTCCACCGGCATCGCCGACGAAGTGCCCGCGTTGTTGACGAGGATGTCCAACTGCCCCCAGCGCTCCACCACGTCCGCGACGAGCTGCTGCACCTGCGAGTCCTCGGTCATGTCGCAGACGATCCCGACGACATCGCCGCCGGTGTCTGCTCGCAGCTCCTCGGCAGCCGCTTCAAGCACGTCCGGTCGCCGCGCGCAGATTGCGACGCGCGCGCCCTCGCGAGCCAGTGAGCGTGCCGCGGCTTTGCCAATGCCGTCGCTACCGCCGGTGACGATCGCTACTCTGCCAGTCAGTCCGAGGTCCATGAGTGCTGTCCTTTCGCGCTGCTCGTTTGAGCGACTCAGCGCTGGGACAGCTACCAGGAGCCGCCTCCACCGCCACCGAATCCGCCGCCGGAGAACCCGCCGCCGCCAAAGCCACTGCTCCCGGAGGCTGCTGGCGTTGCGACGATGGTGCCGGCGGTGCTCTTGGAGAAGTCACCAATTGATGAGGCGAAAGCATACGTCGTGAACGGGTAGGAGGAGACATACCATCCCGCAGTGCCGGTGAATTCTTCGTCCAGGCCTTCGAACGCCTTCGCCCAGCGCTCGGTCAGACCGAACACCACGGCGTAGGGCAGGTACTTGGAGAAGATGCCTTGCTGCTCCGCCCAGCGCGCGTTGTCTGCCTCCGCCGTGGCCAGAGCGCGCTGGAATCCCATGGCACGCCGCATCATGCCGGTGCCCTTCGCGGTGCGCCGCGGCATCGCGTTCGCCCGAATCGCCACTAGCAGGCCGCCGAAGATCACCGGTAAGCCCAGCAGCGCGAAGCTAGTGAAGATCGCCAGGGCAGCCGTCAGTAGACCGCCCACCGCAGCCGCGCCAACCCCGATGCCGATCCAGGAATTTCTCACCTGGTCCGGCCGCCGGCGGTACCAGCCGCGGTCAACCGTCTCGTCGTACAGATCGTCCTGTACCTGCTTCAGACGGCTCACGAACTCGGTCTTCAGGTCGGACAGCAGCACCTCGTCGCCATCCTGGAACAGGCCGTCGAGCAGCCGCTGCTCGTAGCCCACCAGCTCATCGTCCGTTTCGCGCAGCCGCTTCAGGCTCCAGTCGTCCTTGCCGAACCAGCCTTCTTTCGGAATCTCCTCGATCGTCAGGTAGCCACGTACGGCCAGGTCGATCACCGTCGCGGTGATATCGAGCGGGTGCGCGACTTCGTCCACGAGCGTGCCCATCAGGCCAGGCTGCATGTTCTCCGGCGGCCCGAACTCGATCGCCGAGTCCTCGTGGGATTCGAACAGCGGCACCGTCTGCACCTCGCCAGTTGGCGAGCCGAAGGCCACCTCGACGGCGGAGCCGACGAAGCGCCGATCGCGTCCGTGCATCCAGATCAGGCGGGCGACGATGCCGATGGCGGCGAGCAGCAGTGCCGCCATGCCGCCGAGCGTGAACGGCGTACGTGCGAAGGCGCGGTCGAGCGACCAGAGGGTATCGAGGATCGGCGAGGGCACCTCGACGCTGTCGGGGGGCATGGCGACTGCGATGCTGAACGCCTCGTAGGCCCGTAGGCTTTCCTGCTCCGCGTTCGCGACGGCCGCGGTGACTGAGGAGTTGCCGCAACTTGCTCGCGAGCCGGTCGGGCCCGCGAAGCAGATCAACTCCACGAAGCCGGCCGGTGCCGTGACGTTTACCGACAGATTGCTGATCGGCACTTCCCAGTCAGAGGCGACGTTCCAGAACAGCTCTTCGTGGTCCTCAAAGCTGTTGAGTGCTCCCTCGACGCGGTAGCTGATCCGGTATTGGTGGATGCCGCGAATCGTGCGGTCCGGGTCGCCGATGCGGATGTGGAAGAGGTAACCGTCTGTACTGGTATCGACATCCGCGGGCGTGCCCTGCGAGGCCGAGACGCGCACATCGTGGATCCGAATTACGCGTTCGTGCTGGTCGTCGTATCCGTAGCGGTACTGGAGATCGCGATAGATGCCGTGACGCTCGTACGGGCCGAAGTCGTAGGAGATGTCCTCGACCACCAGCACGTCGCCGTCCGGCTCGATCTCGATCGACACGTCGTACTGACGGATTTGCTCGATGCCAGCCTGGGCGTCGAGGACCGTGGGGGAGACGAGCGCGCCCGCGATGACGGCGAGCGACAGCAAGAGCAGTGATCGAGCGATGCGCATGGGGCTCTGACCTCGCGGCCGGCTAGTCAGCGCTCGTGCCGAAGTCGACCTGGACGGCCTCGCGCGACTGCTCTTCCGCCTCGAAGTATGGCTTCTCCTCGAAACCGAACATGCCGGCGACGATGTTCGAGGGGAACATCTCGATGGCGTTGTCGTAGCCGAGGACTCGCTCGTTGTAGTAGCGACGGGCGAAGGCGATCTGCTCTTCGGTCTGGGTCAGCTCGGTCTGGAGTTGCGCGAAGTTCTCGTTCGCTTTCAGCTCCGGGTATGCCTCAGAGAGGGCGAAGAGTTGGCGGAGCATACCGGTCAGCATGTTTTCGGCCTGGGCCTGCTGCTGCACGTCCGGCGCGGCGATCGCCTGCTGGCGGGCCTGGATGACGGCTTCGAGCGTTTCGCGCTCGTGGGAGGCGTAGCCCTTGACCGTTTCGACGAGATTCGGAATCAGGTCGTAGCGGCGCTTGAGTTGGACATCGATCTGCGACCAGGCAGTTTCGACGCGGTTCCGCAAGCGGACGAGCTTGTTGTAGGTCATGGCGAAGTAGCCACCGACCACCACGAGCAAGACCACGATCACGACGAGTGCGATAGCCACTGGTTGCCTCCTTGCGTTGCCGCGCACTCAATTATGGGCATCGATCTCGCTGGCAAGCGAGACGTCGTGCTCGGTGATTCCCCCAACATCGTGAGTTGAAAGAGTGATACGGACTCGGTTGTAGACGTTGTGAATCTCCGGGTGGTGGTTCGCTCGTTCGGCCATGATTCCGACGCTGACGATGAAGCCGAGCGCCGCGACGAAGTCCGGGAACTCGAACGCGCGTTCGATCGTTTCGCCTTCACGCGACCAGC